>CAZGWJ010000110.1:0-7418 GCA_964529445.1 uncultured bacterium | reverse complement strand
GCAGGCCGAGGCCAATTCGGGTGAATCCCCCGATGTGATCCCGGGAGCGGCATAACGCAGGGACAGCGTGAAATACAGGAACCCGAGGAGTCCGGTCCACCCGGCCCGGCTTCTCACGGTGCCGTGACACCCTGCTGGAAATTGAAGATGAAGTGGATGACCCCGCTTTGTTCGACCTGGGCCAGGGAGGGCGGGAGCGGCTCGAACTCCCATTGGATGAGGGATTCGTAGACGAGGCGATCCATCTCGCGGTATCCCGAGGTCTGGTCCACGGTCACGTCATCCTTGATCAGGCCGTTGGGCAGGACCGTGATCCGGTATTTCACCGAACCCTCGATGCCCTGCTTCTTGGCCCAATCGGGATAGGGTGGAAAGACCTTCCTCTTCACGCCCCGGGCGGCCAGTTGACCCTCGATGGCAGCGTTCCCGTCCGGCGAACCGGCCACGCCGGATCGGCCGAGTCCCGTGGTCGTCTTGATCCGGGTGCCGGTACTGCGCCTGGGAACGATACCGATCGGGGCCGATTCCCTGACGCTTCTCAGGTGCGCATCCTGGTCGGCGGTACCGGTCTCCGGGGCCACGGGGGTCTTCTGGACCCGGGTGACGTCACCCGTTTCGGAGGGCGCGGTTCCCGCCGGGTCCGCTTTTCGGGACGGCGTGTCGAATTCCCCCTTCCCCGTATCGGCTTCCTCGAGGGCTCCGGGACTGTCGCCCGCCCGGGACTGGTCCGCGCCGAGACCTTCCCCGCGGGACATCTGGCCGATCAAGGTGAGTTCCATGAGAAGAGGGGTCCGGGCGACCAGGAAGGATTCGTAGAGGCGGGTGAACGCGACGAAAACCAGCGCGTGGAGGATCGCGGACCAGAGCAGGGATCGTCGCAAGTCGCTGTTCATGACCGGACCTCAGGGGTTGGGCGCTGTTTCGTCCTTGGGCGCACCGGGATTGGAATCCTGCTCCACGGCGATGCCCAGCCGGGGAACGCCGGCCGCGTAGGCCTTAGAAAGAACGGCCATGATGGTGCCGTGGGGGACGTTCCGATCCGCCTCGATCATGACCTGGGCCGTGGGGCGCTCCTTCAGGATCGCGGAAAGGGACGATTCCAGGGAGGTCATCGGGGTCTCGACCCCGTTCAGGAAGACGGCCCCTGCGGTGGACACGGCCAGGGTGATGGCCTCCGGCACGTTGGCATTGGGGGCGGCCACCTTCGGGAGGTTCACCTGGAAGGCGCCCTGGAAGAGGAAGGGGGTGGTGACCATGAAGATGACCAGGAGGACCAGCACGACGTCCGTGAACGGGACCATGTTGATCTCCGTCATGATGCGGGGCTTCTGGCGCAGGGGGGAGCTCATCGGTCGAGCCGCTCCGCGAGGTCGGAGATCAGGAGTTCCGCTTCCCGGGCGAGGCGTTCCAGGCCCGATTGGAAGGAATTGAAGATCACGACCGCGCTGATGGCCACGAAGAGGCCGGCGGCCGTGGCCACGAGGGCTTCGGCGATCCCCTGGGACACCACGGCGGCCCCGCCGGCGTTGGCCAAGGCCAGGTCCCGGAAGGCCCGGATGATCCCCAGGACGGTCCCGAAGAGTCCCACGAAGGGTGCGATGCTCCCGATGGTCCCGAGCATCGCCAGGTTCGTCTCAAGGCCGATCAGCCCGGACTTGGCGCTGCGTTCCATCGCCCGGGTCGTGTCCCGCTTTGCCAGCCGGGCGGCCAGTCCGGCCTGGGCGGTTCTCCCCAGGAGCGAAGCGTCCTCCTCCAGGGACTTCAAGGCCCTCTCGATGTCCTTGTCCGAGAGGAAGGGGTCTAGGGACGTCATCAACTCGTCCCGGTCGCGCGAAGCGCGTCGGAAGGCCCTCCAGCGCTCGATCAGGACGCCGAAGACCAGGATGGACATCAGGAGGAGCAGTCCGATGGTCCAGCCGCCCTTCAGGATGACCTGCCAAAGTGAGAAATCGTGAGCCATTCCCCGCCTCCTTCGGTTATGAAAACCCGTTCATCCTACCACCCGTGACATGCTCATGGAACCACCGTCGACGTCAGAGGATCACCTCGAAACCGGCCAGGATCTGATGGCGCGTTGCGGGGTATCCCGGGATCGATTCGTAGCGGCGTCCCGTGATGTTGGAAGACTGTCCCCAAAGCGAAAGGCGTTGGGTCCATCGGTATCGGGCATCCAGGTCCAGCATCAGCCGGGACCCGTAGGTCCCCGGGAAGTCCCCGTGCGCGTTCATCGGCGAGCATCCTCCCAGACGTCCCGAGGATTCCCAACGGTCCCAGCGGCGCCGGACGCCGAGGGACGCTTCGTGGAGCGGCGTGTCGGTGACGAGCCGGGAACCGGAGACCTCTTCGACCCATTGCCATTCGTGACGGGCTTCCACGGTCCACCCTTCGGACGGGATGAATTCGATGCTGGAGGCGATCCGGCGGAAATCCACTTCGTCCAGGGTCTGGATCGTTCGCAGGTAAACCGGGTCCTCCCCCCCCGAGGCGTCGGTCCATTGCGCCCGGTTTCCCCATCGGCCTTGCCGATGTTTGAGGCCAACAAGCCAGCGCTCCCCGATCTTACGGGCGATCTCGAGGATGAACTCCCTTTGGACGTCGAGCGGAGGGGTCAAGCCCGAGAGCGGAACCGCATAGAGCGAGTCCAGGAACGGGGCGTGCATCCGTTGGATTTCCCTTTCCCTTCGGAAGGTCATGCCCAGACGGGTCGAGGAACCCATCAGAATGGACAGGGTACCCTGGGCGTCCAGGCGGGGAGGAAAGTCGAAGCCTGTTGCGCGCATCGCTCCGGCCCTGGCCAGGGCGCTCACGTGCGATCCGGCCTTCAGTCGAAGGGCCAAATGACCATGAAAACGGTCGGAACGGCTGACCCCGGTGGCCGGTTCGCACAGGGAGCGGAGAAATACTCCCTCCAGGTCCATCCCCTCCAGGAAGGGGTGGCGGAAATCGCCATGGAATCCCCAGGACGCCTCGGGTTCCCTCAAACGGATCCGGGCCGAACCGTCCCCCGACTCGATGGGCAGGTCCCTCGCGGCGGCCCGGAGAACGGTCCTCCATCCCTCGTGAAATCGCCAGTCAGCCCGGGCGGAGAAGGCCGCACCACGGCGTTCCAGGGTCGAAGCGGAATAGGGCAGGTCCACGGTCCTACGCGAATATTCGCGGACGAATTTCAGGTCGAGGTTCCGGGCTGGGAACACGGTGACGTCCAAGCCGTATCCTTGGCGCTTCTCGCGGATGCGCCCCGTTGCGACGGTTTCTCCCCGGGAATCGGCCCAGTCCCCCATCAGAACGCCGCGAGCCCTGTCGGTTTCGTGCCCGTAGAGGGCCCACCCGCCCAGGGAGGAGGGTGTTCCGGCCCCGGGATGAAGGATGAGCGTTGAACGGCGGGGATCGTCGCCGGGTCGGGCCGAGAGACCCGTCAACCTCTTCTCGAGGCCGGGGAGGTCGTCGGAAGGGCGGTCCAAACCCCGGAGTTCTCGGGTCCCGATGGTGACATCATCGCGGGAACGCTCCAATCGCTTGGCCCCAATGGTGAGCTGATTCTCGCCCGTGATGACGACCTCCGGAAGCGTGAACTCGGGGATCTTCGTGGGACGGGGCTTGGCTTCGGTCATCTCCCCTTCCCGGGGGGCCGACCGGGTCCTTGTCGGGATACCTTCCGCCGAAGGCGTGGGTTCCGCGGTCGCCCGGGTGGAGGACAGGGCGGGCTCCCGCTGGGGGATCCGATCCTCCGCGAAGGCGCTTCCCGGAACGGGAAAGGCCGCGATGAACGCGAGGAAAAAGGCGGCGAGCGGTCCCGGCGTCGAAACCTTCACGGGCGGGCCTCCTTCGGGGCGGGTGACGTGCCGGTGGGAGTCGCGCTCGAGCGCAGGTAGGGTTCGAGGGCCTTGAGGCGCTTCTGCGCCGCATCCCGCCAGGTCTTCACGCCCGTGTACCGGAGGATCCGCCGGTACTCGTCGGCCGCTTTCGAGTACTTTCCCTGTTCCTCGTGGATCTCGGCCACTTTCGCCATGGCGGTCACGCACCATTCCCCCTCCTTGGGATAGCGAACGGTCAGTCGGTTGAATTCCTTCACGGCCGCGTCGTAGCGTTTCATCCGCTTCAGGAGGTCCGCGTGATAGAAGGTGGCCTCGACCGACAGCTTCGGGTTCTTCAATTCCCGGGCCTGAGCGTAGGCGCCCAGGGCCTCCTCCAGGCGGCCGACGGATTCCAGCAGGATCCCGGCCTGGAGGGAGGCCTCATCGGACAGGGGATCGCCGGGAAATTCCTTGCGGATCCGCTGGAAATAGACCAAGGCATCCCGCGGGTGCCCCATCTCCTTCTCGCAGACGGCGGCATTGAAGAGCGCGTGCGGCGCGAGGCGGTGTTTCGGGAAATCCTCGAAGACCTTTCGGAATTCGACGCGGGCTTTCGAGAAATCCTTCTTCTGGAAGAGGACGGATCCGAGACTGAACCGGGCTTCCAAGGCGAGGGGATCCCCCGGCCATTTCCGGAGGAGCGTCCGGAATCCTTCGGCCGCCTCCTCGGTGCGCCCCATGTTGGAGAGGGCGGTGGCCGTCCAGAACTGGGCCCGAGGGGCGTTGGGACTGTCGGGATACTTCCCCGCCATTTTCTGGAACTCGTCGATGGCGGCCTGGTACTTCTTGGCGTGGTACAGGGATTCGGCCAAACGGTACTGGACGTCGGCGGCATATTCGCTTTCCGGATACTGCTCGAGGAACCGGCGGGCCGCGCCCAAGGCCTCCTCCTGGAGTCCCAGCTTCTCGTAGGACCATTGCAACCCGTAGAGGGCGTCGGGAACGAGGGGATGGCCCGGGTAGGTGCGGATGAACGCATCATAGGAATCGACGGCATCCTTGAACCGCTTCCCGTTGTACTGGCTGTCCGCTTTCCGCAGGGAGGCCTCCGCCGCCAGGGCGTCGTCCGGAGCGAGTTCCACCACCTTCCCGAAGATGCGGGCGGCCCCGTCGAAATCCTTGCTCCTGAAATGGGACCAGGCCGACCAGTAGGTGAGTCTCACGCGACGATCCGTGGCTCCCGCGTCGGCGAGAAGGTCCTCCCAGGCGGCGCGGGCCTTGCCGAACTGCTCCTGGCGGAAATGACACCAACCGAGCTGTTCCCGGGCGTCCATCCAGGCGATCGGGTCCGGCTCCTTCGGCACCTTCTCGTATTGGACCCGTGCTTCCTCGTAACGGCGGAGGTTGTAGAGGCAATCACCGCTCCTGAGGCGCGCTTCGGGAGCGAGTTCGGAACGCGGCGCCATGCGGAGGGTTTCCTGGAAATGCCGGAGCGATTCCTCGTAGCGCGCCAGACCGAAGAGGCTCCATCCCGCGCCGTTGTGGCTCTCGGCGGCGACGGGGCTCTTGGGAATCTCCAGGGCGCTCTCGTAGGCGTTCAGGGCCCGCTTCAAGTCCCCGAACCGGTAGGCGGCCTCGCCCAGGGCCCAGAGGGAACGGGATTTCCATGCGTTGGCCGCACCGATGGAATCGGCCAGGTCCCTGAAGGTGACCAGCGCTTTTCCCGGTTCGTTGGATGCCAGGTCGCACCAACCCGCCCAGTACGCGGCGGCCCAGCGCATCTCATCCGGGGCTTTCTCGCCGACGCGAAGATAGGCTTCCTTCGCCTCGGGGTATCTCGCTTGGCGGTAGAGGCATCCACCCGCGAGGAAGCGGGCATCCCAATGCACGGGCGAGGGAGGGGTGAAGGCAGCCACGCTTTCGAAACGCCCGAGGGCCGAATCGAAATCGTCGCCGGTATAGTCGATCCATCCCAGGCCGTAGAGGGCCAGGTCGGCCGGCGGGCGGTTCTCCGAGAGCCGGAGGGCCGTCTCATAGGCTTCGCGAGCTTCCTTCTTCGCTCCCCTGGCCTGGTGAAGAGCGCCCCGGCGAACGGAAGCCCAGGGCGCCAGCGGATGCGAACCGTGGGATTCGACGATCCGGGCGTAGGACTCCAATGCCTTGGCCGACTTCCCTTCCTTCTCCAGGGACCATCCCAGACCGTAAAGAGCCGCCGGCACGAGATCATCCCCGGGGTTCTCCTTCAGGTAATCGCCGTAGGCGGCGGACGCCTTGGCGTATTCGGCCCGGCGGAAAAGCGTTTCGGCCGCCTGGAAGGCGGCCAAGCGTCTGAGCCGCGGGTCTTGCGCATCGGAAGAGACCTTCGAGAATCCCGACCAGGCGGGATCGAGGTCGTCCAGCCGGAAGGAGCACCAGGCCCGGAGGTAACGGACCAGGTCCAGGTAGGGATAGCCGGGGTGATCCCGGACGATGGCGTCGTATTCGGCTTGGGCCGCCTTGTAATCCTCGAGTTGGTAGAGCGCCTCGCCCTTCCAGAAACGGACATCGGCGAGAAGCGGGCTCGAAGGATGGCGGGTCTCATAACGCTCGAATTCGTAGAGGGCGGTCCGATGACTTTTCAGGTGGACGAGGGCGACGGCGGAACGAAATTCGAGGTCCGGCGATGAAAGGGCGAGGGGCGCGAGCCGGAGCGAGGAACGAAAGGCGTCGTAGGCGGCGGCATAGTCCCCGTTGCGCATCCGGGCCTCGCCCACCCGGGCCAGGGCCTGGGCCTTCTCCGGAAGTCCGGAACTCCCCTCCTGGACTTCCATGAAACGGTCCATGGCCAACCGGTAGGTGCGGGCGTCCATCAAGGCCCGGCCGATCTCGATGGATCGCGGGGGCGGGAGTCCTGTCGGGGTCGATTCCGCGCGCGGAACCCCAAGGAGGGTCGAAACCAGGAACAGGATCAGGAAGCAGGGTCGGACAAAAAACGAAAAGGACGGGGAAGTTCCCACGGGGCCGGTGCAGGAGTGGATCATTCGCACAGGCATGGGACGTTCTTCCCCGTCCTTCGGTTCCCTGAAAGAAAGGATCAGAAGTAGTCCAGCGGCAATGTCTCGCGAGGTGTGGTGTGAGGCTGGTAAGGAGGCGTGTCGGAGGCCGCCTTGCGGGCCCGCTTCACCTCGTCCTCGGTGACGTTCTTCTGGATCTTCAGGTTCTGGCCCGGGTAGATGAGGTCCGGGTCCTTGATGATGTCCCGGTTGTACTTGAAAAGCAGGGGCCACTGCATGTTGTCGGAATACGCCGAGCCGCTTCCGGAGATGTCCCAGAGCGTGTCGCCCTTGACCACGTCATGCGAGTCCGCCGGGGAGGAGGATTTCTTCGGGGTGGTCGTGGTCTTCTTGACCGGGACCTTCGTGCCTTCCACCCTCTTGGTGGTGCAGGCGCTCGCGGCGAATGCGAGGCACAGCGCCGAGATCATCAGGACGGTTTTTTTCATGTTCGGTCTCCTTTTCTGTTGATTCACACCAATCGGTGGATGCCCGGTGATCGGGGCGTCGGGGCGCCCTCCGGTATGACAACCCTGACAGATGTTCAGCAAAGGATACCCTTCCGGGCAGGTCCCGTCAATCCTCGTCGTCC
>CAZGWJ010000109.1:0-7894 GCA_964529445.1 uncultured bacterium | reverse complement strand
CCACGAGGGCCAGGTTGCAGGTGGCGGTCACGGAAGCCGAATACTCCTTGTTGATCATCACGACGGTGAGGATATTGAGCCGGGTGTTGTCACGGGAGGCGTAAACGGACGCCATGCTGACGGAACTGTTGCTCGCGGGAAGCGAGACATCCCCGAACCGGGAGCCCGCCGCATCGTAATCGAGGAACAGTTTGAAAGCCGCCCGGGTGTAGGTGGCATTCTCGTTCCAGAGATTGGCCGCCACGCCGTATTTCCCGAAGATACCGAGAAGGTCCGCCTGGGCGATGCCGCCGGAAACGTGGTTCACGGCCCCGAAGTTGTACTCGGTGATGGCCAGCTTCGTCCCGGGATAGTAGGCGTTGACGGCGGCCTGGAGACGAGGGATGAGGGTGATAGGACCGCCGCAGGCGCTGGACACCCAGCTCAATTCGGAATAGGTCGGGTCCCAGAGGGACCGGGGCGCCTGCATCCGGGCGATGCAGGCGGCCTGGTCGGTCTTGTCGGGGTTCCCGAAGGTGATCCGCGTGCCCGTGGGGTCGGTGGCCTCCGGATACCAGTGCACATCGAGGAAGTGGAGAAGCCGCCGACCCGCGGCGGAGGAGGCCGTGTTCATCTTGGCCAGGTAGTAGTTGATGAAGTTCATGTTCGTGGCGTTGTAACCCGCGCCCTGGGTCCCCGCGTCCGTCGCGCTTTGCAGGGACGTGAAGGCGCTCCATCCATAGAGGGCGGGACCGAAGATCTGGGCCCCGGGATCCAGGGCCGTCACCATGGAGGCCACGCTGACTCCCTTGCTCAGGACCTCCAGGTAGGTGGCCTTCACGGGGTGGATGCGGGGATGCGTGGAGACCCAGAGCGCCGGCTCGTTGTCGAGGGAATAGTAACGCACCCCCCCGGTGGTGGAGGACCCTTCCGTGTCGATGAGGTACCTCACGAACTCGTCCAGATAGACGGCATCATCCTCCTTCTCGGGCGGGAAGATGAACGGAGCGCCCTTCGTGAAGGAAACGGGTTTCCAGCGCGCGCTGGGCGCGGTCTGGTCGAGGGGAACGGTCCCGAAGGCGTCCGCCGTGACGTAGCCGGCCATCTGAAGGGTGATCAGGGATTCCCCCCCGCGCGATCTCGCGCGCTCGACGTAATGCGTCACGACGGTGCCCGGCATCTGGGAGCCGTTGGCGGGAATGCCCTCGTAGGAAAGCAGGTAGTAGTCGCTGTTGTGCTGGTAATCACTGCCCGCGTTCGAGGTGTTGTTCTCCCAGTTGTAACCCGTCAAGCGGTTGCCGCCCTGGCGCCAGAAGGGTGCATAGGACAATCCCTGGTCCTGGTTGATGCCATAGGAGAGGGGGGAGATGAGTGTGCCGGGGGCGTCCGCATCGATGGAGAAGGTGACACTTCCCGCATGCAGGAGACCTGCCCAGGAAAACAGGAGGACGGCGAAGAACCGCTTCAACATTTCAGACGGTTGAATGTTCCTCACGCTATTTCCTCACGCAATATCTTCGGATTGAACGGAAAGACCCGACAGCCCTCGGACCACGGCGATCGGGCCTGCAGGCGGGACAACCGACGGAAAGTGTATCGCAAATCATTACTGTTGTGGAGCCGGCCCGTCAAAAATGAGCGAACCCACGCGATACATCCGCTTGATGA
The DNA here is from genome assembly GCA_964529445.1 of uncultured bacterium. Classification (GTDB taxonomy): domain Bacteria; phylum Oederibacteriota; class Muellerivitia; order Muellerivitales; family Muellerivitaceae; genus CAZGWJ01. The sequence continues at coordinate 6,247 of CAZGWJ010000109.1, read as the reverse complement.
TTGGACGCGATCCGGGTCCACGAGGGGCGAAAAAGAACGGCTGGATTATATGGGGCTAAAAGGATTTAGCGGAACTCGCTTGAGGAAGTCCTCAGTCCACCTGGAAAAGATATCCGGCCTGTGGGACTGACCGAATGGATCCTTTCGCCTTCTCGCCGAGTTTCCGTCTCAGGTGGGCCACATGGACGTCCACGACCCTCGGCGATAGTTTCACGGCGTGTCCCCAAGCCAACTCGACCAGCTTCTCCCGGCTGAGGATCTGACCAGCCTTCTTCATCAGGACCTTCAACAGATCGAATTCCTTCTCCGTCAATGAGACCGGATGTCCCCCGGCGGTGACACTCCGGTTACCGACCTCCATGCGGATCCCGGCGGCTTCGAGGACGGTGTCGGGGACGTCGGCTTCGCCGAGGCTTCGTCGCCGCAGGACCGCGCGGACCCGGGAGACCAGTTCCCTTTCACGGAAGGGCTTGGAGATGTAATCGTCCGCTCCCAGGTCCAGCCCCTGCACCACTTCGGCGGACGCGGCTCGCGAAGTCAGGCAGACGACCGGGACGAATTTCCATCGGGGATGGGCTTGCATGGTCCAGAGCAGTTCCAAACCGTCCCCGTCGGGAAGGGACAGGTCCAGCACCGTCAGATCGGGCGGCTCCTCCTCCAAGCGGGTCATCGCCTCCCTGACGGATCCGGCTTCGCTCAGTTCCATCTCCTCCTGCGAAAGCAGGTCGCGCACGATCCTCCTCAAGCCCGCGTCGTCGTCGACCAGAAGGATCCGGGGTTTCAACGGGACGGCTCCCGCCGGGGGAAGGACGCCCTGAAGGTGGCACCCTTTCCCTTCGCGCTTTCGACGGTCACTTCACCGCCGTGGATCTCCAGGATGCCCCGGACGATGGCCAGGCCCAGTCCCGTGCCCTTGCGGTTGGGACTGTCCGAGGGCTGGAGGACCCGGTAGAACTTCTCGAAGATGAGGCGGTGATGCTGATCGTCGATCCCGATGCCGGTATCCGAGATCTCCATCACTAGTTTCCCGTCCTCCGGTGCAAGGCGGACCGTCACCCCTCCCTTGGCGGTGAATTTGATGGCGTTCGACAGGATATTGTTGATGACCTGGCGGAACATCACGCGATCCAGCACCCAGGAGGCGCCCTTCATCCCGTCCGCCACCTCGAGGACCAGCCCCTTGGCGATGGCCTGGGGCGTGAAGAGCTTCACGGCCGACGCCAGCTCGGAGGAAACGTCGGTCGGTTCGAAAAAGACCTCCATCTTTCCGGCCTCGATCTTGGAGACCTGGAGGAGGTTCGTGATGAACTCGGCCAGTTGCCCCGCGCTGTTCGAAAGGATGAGCAGGTAATCCACCTGCTCCGGGGTGAGGGGGCCGGCGGAACCCGCCGACAGGTAGTTGACCCCGCTGTGGATGGCGTTCAGGGGGGAAAGCAGTTCGTGCGTCACGCTGGCCGTGAAATCGCGTTTCATGGCCTCGAGTTCCTTCAACTGAACCATCATGTCGTTGAATTTGCGCGAAAGCTCCGCCAGTTCGTCGTCGCCCCTCACTTCGAGCAGGTGCTCCCATTGGCCTCGCTTGACGGATTCTGTCCGGGCCTGCAGTTCGAGGATGGGGCGCGCCAATTGGCGCGCCAGGAGGAGCGCCGCGGCGACCCCGACCGTCAGCGAGAGGACGAACGCCAAGCCCAGCACCGGCAGGAATTGGAGAAGGGAATCCCGGACCTTCCGGTCCACCTCCCTCTTCCAGAAGGAGATGCGCACCCGGCCCTCCGTCCTCCCGGGGAAGGTCACCTCCGCCTCGTAGGCCGTCACCTCGGCGGGCAGGGGTGCCTCCGGTCCGGAGGCCAGGCGCAGGCCCCGTTTCTCGTTCACGAACTCGGCGTGGGCGAACGAGGGGTCCTGCATGAGATTCTTGAGATAATTGACGACCAACAGGTCGTCCGCTTTCAGGACCGATTCCCTCGCCACGAGGGCCAGGGAGTCAAGGGCCCTCGCCTGGGAAAGCCGGATCTCGGAAGTGAAGTACCAGCGGGCGCCCAGCAGGACGGCCGCGGTGCAGGCCAGGAGCGCCACGGCCACCAGGATCGATTGGATGATCGAGAGCCGGTGGGCCAGTTTCAAGGGGCTCCCCCCTTGTCCGGCTCGTCGGGATCGCGCTCCATGCGGGCCCGGATGAGGCTGTTCTGAAGGTTGATGTCGTCAGGCGCGAGTTTCAGCGCCTCCTCCCACTTGGAGATGGCGGCCGTGAGGTTCCCCGCCGCGTAATCCCCGAGCCCGGCCTCGTAGAGCTCCTTGGCCCGCGGTCCCATGGGCGGGGGCGCCGCATAGGCCCTTGCGGGTGTCCTCGTTTCCAGGCGGGTGACGGCTTCCTTCGCTTCGGTGTTCCCGGGTTCCTTCTCCAGCACCTTCCGCCAGGTCTCAGCCGCCAGATCGTCCCGGCCGCTGCGCTGGTAGATGATGGCCTCGTATGAAAGCCGCTGGACCTCGCTCTTCGCCTCGGGGCCGGCGAAGACCTTGGGTTCCTCCGCGTGCTCCACCCGCCTCCGCGCCTCCGCCAGGGCGTCCTTCAGCGCCTGGTTGCGCGGGTACGTCTCCCTCGCCTCGGACCACGCCCGGACCGCCCCGGGGTAATCCCCCTGCAGGTAGGCCTTCAATCCGTCCAAAAGCAGTCGCTGGGCCCCCGAGACCTTCTTCTGGAGGGCCGCTTCGATGGCATCCTGGAGCCTCGGGTCGCCGGGCCGGTAGGAAAGGGCCTGCTGCCAGTACAGGATGGCCCGGGACATCTTCCCCTCGTCGTACGCCTTCTTCCCGTCCATCGCCAGATTCCACACGGTTTGGTCCACCCACTTCTTCTTGGCCCCGGTCAGGCGTTCGGCGGTCGCGACGTCCTCGGGATCCCAGGCGAGGGCCTTCCCGTAGGCCGCCACAGCGGGGCCGAATTCCCCGGATGTCTCGAGCCGCATTCCTTCCGCCACGAAACGCGCAGCGTTCTCCCGGGCCCAATCGCGCATGCGTCGGACCTCCGCGTCCCTTCCATCGGGTTCCACGCCCGCCGACCAGGTCAACGCCACCAGGTGGTTCGTCAGGGACGTCAAATCGGACGGACCCCAGTAGGTCATGAACGCGTAATCGAACCGGACCTGCGAGACGCGGACCGAGAACCCGGTGCTGAGGTTGTGCCCCGCCACACCGGCCCGCAAGGCGATGTTGCCTCGGGGGTCCCAAACCTCCGCCCCGACGTTCACATCCCCATCCCCGCCCTCTTCCCGGATACCCGCGACGAACCGCAGGTCCGCAGCCTTCCAGGATCCGAATCGCCATGCGAAACCGGCACGCAGGACCGGGTCGAGCCTGCGCGTTTCAAGGACGCCCACATCGGGGGAAAGAAGACCGGTCCCCGAGAACCCCGCGGAGAGGTCCGTTCGAAGACGCCACAGAAGTCCCGCGTCCAGCCCGAAGGCCGCCTTCGAGCGGGAGGAACCGGCCAGGATCGCGTCGAGAACCGGATCCTGCCGGTAAGCGTTTCGAAGGAATGCGCCGCCCAAGCCCGCGGAAACCCGGCCCCCGAACAGGTCCCGGGCGAAAGTAAGCCGGACGGCCTCCTCGGTCGTGAGGACGGACTGGAACCTCTGGTAGGACAAACCCGCCCCCCAGGGCGCACCCACGGAAAGGAAAGAGCCCGAAAGCCGGTCCTCGGTCAACTGGGGGATATAGCGGTCGTAGGAAGCTGCCGCGGACCAGGACCGTATGCGGGCCATGCCGGCCGGATTGTACAGCGGCGCGAAAGGGTCGTCGGCCGCGGCCACGAAGGCATCACCCATTCCGATGGCCCGCGGGGAGACCGGCATCTCCAGGAACGCGGCGTGGACGCATCCGGAGAACAGGCATCCCAGGACTGCCAGTGTCCACCGGTTGAACTGTCTGAGTGTGCGTGTCTTCATCGGATCACCGTCACGGTCCCATGATAGCGCCGGGAACCCTCTCGTACGATGAAGAGATAGGTCCCCGACTCGACGCGGGAACCCCCTTCGTCGAGCCCGTCCCAGACCGCGTCCCCCAGGGGAGAGGGCGGGAGGGTCCGCACTTTCCGGCCCCTCAGGGTGTAAACCGTGACGGATGTCACCCTCCCTCCGGGTCCGTATGAGAAGACGCAATGGTCATAGGGCGGCTTCCCCGGTGCCAGAACCCGCCTTCCATGGTCGACCGACAGGGTCGCGGTCGGCGTGCCCACGACACCCGATACGGGTGTCCCCGTCGACGTCGGGGAAACCGTGGCGGTCGCGGTGAAGGTGGGCGTGAACGACGCCGATGGCGTCGAGGTCCATGTTCGCGTATGTGAAGGCGAAGCCGTAGGCGTCGTGGTGAGCGTAGGCGACGGAGTCGCCGTAGTCGAAACCGTAGAAGTGAAGGAATGAGTCGGCGTGGACGTGGGCGTATTCGTTGAAATGTCCGTGGATGTGGGGGTATCGGTCAGGGAACCCGTCGGCGGGGCAGTGGCCGTCCGGGTGGAGGTTTCCGTCCATGTCCGAGTCGAGGTCGGCGTGTGTGTCCATGTGCGGGTGTTGGTGTTTGTCGGAGTCGGTGTCCACGTTCGAGTATTCGTGTCCGTCGGCGTAGGCGTCCACGTTCTCGTGTTCGTGTCCGTCGGTGTATTCGTCCAAGTCCGGGTGTTGGTATTCGTCGGCGTGAAGGTCGGAGTGGGCGTCGACGTGGCCGTGTAGGTCCATGTCCATGTGGGTGTCGGGGTCCATGTGGAGGTATGCGTGTGGGTCGGCGTGTTCGTCCAGGTCCTCGTCGAGGTCGCCGTGGAAGTTGAAGTATCGGTGGGGGTGAAGGTGGAAGTCTGCGCCCATCCGTTCCGGGCGGACAGGAACAGCAGGGACAGCAGGACGATCCTCCGAATGGTTCCGTTCCTCATGGGCCTCACCCGAACCCGCTTCTGGAGCGGCGCGGGTGATACGCATTATCCCGTTTTCGCGAATGGATTTCCATTTGCAACAGCCCGCGGCAAACCCGGCCCTTGCAGACCCTTAACGGAGGATGAGGATCGGCACGACCTTCGTGGAGCGCTTGCCGTTCCGCTCGACGGTGGCCGAGAAGTAGTAGGTGCCGTTCCCCAGCGCCTTTCCCCACCGATCGCGGCCGTCCCAGGCGACCTGGTTCTTCCCCGTGGTCGCCCCGTTCATCGTCGACTCCCAGACGAGACGCTTCGAGGTGGTGTAGATGCCCAATCGAACCTTCACGTCGGTGAGGGAGGTCGAAACCACCGAACCGACACCCTGTGCCGAAACGGACCCATCCCCCGCCACTTCGAAAAAGAGCGTCGTATGGCCGTCCGTCGACGGATTGGGATAGGAGCCACTGCTCACCAGGATTTGCTGGGTCTGCAACGTGTCCGTGGGGCTGGGCGTTGAAAAGACCGTGAGTATTCCCGTGGCCGTGCGCGTCGGTGTTGCCGAAGCCGTCCCCGTCGGGGTCGGCGTGCGAGTGTCCGTGGGTGTCCGGGTCTCCGTCCGGGTGAAAGTCCAGGTCGGGGTGTTCGTCTGGGTCGCGGAGAAGACCGCCGTGGACGTGTTCGTCCAGGTCCGCGTGTTGGTGTTCGTGGGCGTATTCGTCCAGGTCCGGGTATGCGTCCACGTCGGGGTGTTCGTCCGCGTCGCGGAGAAGACCGGGGTGAAGGTGCGGGTGTTCGTCGGCGTAAACGTGCGCGTTGGCGTGTTGGTTTCGGTTCGCGACGAGGTCGACGTCGGCGTGTTCGTCCAGGTCCGCGTGTTCGTCGAGGTGTAGGTGTTGGTCGAGGTCGGCGTGTTCGTGTGCGTCGGGCTCGGCGACTGCGTGCCCGTCCTCGTCCAGGTCGGGGTGTTCGTCTGCGTCGCGGAGAAGATCGGGGTGAAGGTGCGGGTGTTCGTCGGCGTAAACGTGCGCGTCGGCGTGTTGGTTTCGGTTCGTGACGAGGTCGACGTAGGAGTGTTGGTATTCGTCGGCGTGTTCGTCCAGGTCCGCGTGTTCGTCGAGGTGTAGGTGTTGGTCGCGGTCGGCGTGTTCGTGGGCGTCGGGCTCGGCGACTGCGTCCCTGTCCTCGTCCAGGTCCGGGTATGCGTCCACGTCGGGGTGTTCGTCTGCGTCGCGGAGAAGACCGCCGTGGACGTGTTCGTCCAGGTACGCGTGTTGGTGTTCGTGGGCGTATTCGTCCACGTGGGCGTCGAAGACCTCGTCGGAGACGAAGTCTCCGTACGGGTGTGGG
>CAZGWJ010000108.1:0-7937 GCA_964529445.1 uncultured bacterium | reverse complement strand
GCCCGAAACCCTTCCCGAGGCTCCGGCTGTAACCGACGGTGGCCAATGCGTTCCGTCGACGGTAGTTGTCCAGGTTGGCGTAGAAGGGGTGCTCCAGGAGGGCCGCCTCGGTATAGCGGTCATCCTGGCTCAGGGAAACCTGCGCGTTCACCGGCTGGGAGAGGAAACGGATGGAAGAGGTCGAGAAATCGGCGCCCTGCTGCTTGGAATGCTGGAAACGGGTGGACGTTTGGTCGATCTGTGAGAAACCGCCGTCCACCTCGCGGTAACGCGTGCTCACCGTGGCGAAATTGTTCCCCAGCGTGGTGGTGGTGTTGAAGCGCCGGGCCGTGCCCCGCCTCTTGTCGGCACCGGCCGCCCGCAGGTTGTTGATCCACAACTCCCCGAGACCCACGACGGGCGCATTGGGCGACAATACACCGATGGAGATCTGGGAGACCCGGTTGATGAAGGGGCGGCCCACCCGGGTCCGGTTGCCCTGGGTGCCCGCGAGCGGGATGACCACGGTTCGCCAATTGTTCCGATGGTCGGGCACGAGGGCGACGTTGTACTGGTAATAGTTCCTCGAATCGTTCTCGAGGCGGACGAAGAGGATCTCTCCCGCCTCGAAGGAACGGGCGTTCAGGTCGAACCTCAATTCGTTGAAGTCCGAGAAATCCATGGCGCCGCCGAACCGCCGGGTCACGTAATACACGGGCTTCCCGGAGAGATCCCCCGGAGGTTCCAGGTCGGCCACGGAGAGGTTCCAGGTCAACTGGAGGGACTTCTCCGTGTTGGTGATGGAATCGGTGTTCTGGCCCTGCTCGATGTAGATGAAGCGCAGGGTGGGGTCGTAACGGGCATCCTGGTCCCGGCTGATGGACGCCACGTTCATCTTCTCCGTGTTGACGCTCACGCCCTGGTTCAGGGCCGCATCCGGATCGACGGAGAGTTCCCAGCGGTTGCGGGCCAGGGCCAGGTTCTCCACGAAGATGGCGCCGCTGGTCTCCGTCGCCGAGACGCCCGTCATCCAGAAGCGCAGGACGCGGACGCTCATGGCGTTGGGGGTCCCGTAACGGTGGAAGAAATACGACAACCCGTCGGAGGTGGTCTTGAACCCCTCGACCTCGGTGAAGTTCACGGGGATCTTGACCAGGCGCCATCCCGTCCAATTGGCCCGGAAACCCCATTGGAAATAGGACTGGGTCGATCCCAGTAGCCCGTCCTCGTTGTAATCCTCGCTGTCGTAGAGCCCGTTGTTGCGCCCCTCCTGGCTCATGGCTTCCCCGGGTTCGATCGTGGTCCCGGACAGCTTGTCGTGGTAGTAGGTGAGGATGCCGTCGTCACCGAGGGTGGGGTTGGCCGGGTCCAATTCCTTGTCGAGTAGGCCGTTGGCGTTCACGTCCTCCGGGATGGTGCCGATGTCCACCACCACCCACTTGTCGACCCCGTCGTTGTAGATCCAGGTCTCCAGGTACTTGGAACTGGAAACGTCGATGCCCGTAGGCGAGATCACCTGCCGGACACCGCCCCAGCGTTGGTCGGTCAGGCGGGAGTAAGGCACTTGCAGGATATCCACCCGATCCTCCTCGCGGCCCGTGACCTGGTAGACATGCCCTCCGTTGACGTTGTTGCGACCGAAGATGGTGTCACCGTTGCGGAACCGGATGCGGTTGTTGGCCGCCGTGGAATCGGACAGGTAGTTCAGGCTTCCCAGGGAGACCACAGGAAGCGGCCGGGACGAGACGACCCAGCGGGTCTCGTTCACGGAGACACCGGTGGTCTCGTCGGTCCCTTCCATGCTGTCCACCATGGCGGTGCCCTCCTCGCCCTCCTCGCGGGACTCGAAGGAATCGGGGTTGTACACGCTTCGTGCCACCTCGGCCGACAACTTGACATCCAGGGGGGGCATCCATCCTCCCAGACCCGGCACCAGGGACGTGACCGATTTGATCATGTGCCTCTTCAGGTCGTAACGCGCGTCGGCATCCAGGAGGGAGAGGGAGTTGGGCGTGGAACCGATGGCCGGGATGTCCCGGGGCTTCTGTGTTCCGTTGTAGAGGAACGTGGAACCCAGGAACAGATGATCGGTGACGTCGTATTCGGCCCGGGCCCCGAAAACGTTGCTCTGGAAGGAGGATCCGAAAGGTGAATACTCGTAGGTTACCACGATCTCGCTGTCCGGACGGATCAAGGACGCGTCCTGGAAGTCCAGGTAACCGGAGGTGTAATCGAAGAAGTAGTCTGCATCGCGCCGCAGGCGCCGTCCGTCCACGAAAACCGTCTCGGACCCCCGGATGATGTTGAAGCGGTCGAGACGGTAGAAATCGACGCGCGTCTTGTACCGGAGCTGCATGCGATAGAGGCTGGCGGGATACGTTTGGCTGTACACCTCATTGGTGCCCGTGCCGCCACCCGGATTGGCGAAGGCCCTTTCGGGGAACCCCGTGTTGGTGCGGTCCTCCACCACGAGGAGATTGAGGTCCGTGTCGAACCGGAAGACACGAGGCTTGGCGGGAGTGCCGTCGCCCTGACCCGTCTGCACCACCGTGTTGGTGCCCTGGTCCACCACCTCGAAGAGGAACTCGGGGTCCTGCTCCGGGGGGATGATCTTGTCCCGCCCCAGGTCATAGAGGTTCACCAGGTACAAGGGACTCACATCCGAGGCGTTGAGGTTGTCCTTCAGGAGATGCGCGGCATCGCTGATGATGCCGTCGGGCGGGACATTCAAGCCCGACGCGAGGTCCACCTCCCCTTGGACGTCGAAACCGACGCGAACGTTATCGCGGGTGACGAATCCCACCGCGATCCGGTAGGGGGACGATATGTAGCGCTGGAACGTGATCACACCCGTCGAGTAATCCAGCGTGTAATCCCGGCCCGGAAGGAACAACTCGAAGTTGCCCCGGAAGTTCGACCCGCCCGTGTTGTTGAGGGCGTTGCCGTCGTCCACCCAGATTTGCTCGGTCCCGTTCTGGGGAAGGGCCTGGTTCACGACCTGGCCGGCCACCGTGGCAGGCCGGGAGCCCTTGGTGATGAGGTAGTACTTGCCCCTCAGGTATTCGATGTCCGCGAGGATGCGGTCGTTCTGGACGTAGTTCCCCCGGAACACCCGGGTCTCGACGATGCCCTTGGTCTGGGCGAAGAGGGTCGTCAGTTTCAGCCGGTCGAACTGGGCCCTTCCCTGGATGCCGAACAACTGCTTGTTGAAACCCGCGAATTCCGTGTTGGGAAGGGCGAGTTGGAGGTCCCCGAACGCCACCTCCTGGATCGCGCTGTCCTCGTCGCCCCGGTAGACGATGGAAATCTCCTGCTTGGACTGGTCCACGCCGCCGCTGCGGTTGACGTCGGAGAAATCCACGTGCACGGTGACGTTGTCCCCGATCTTCCCGTCCAGGGCCACCACGAGTTCCTGGTTGATCTCGTTGGTGTTGCTCACCGGTTTGATGCCGCCCACCTCCCCGCGGAAGAACTTCTGCTGGGTGAACCGCGCCTCGACCTTCTTGTAGCCCTGGATGGACAACTGGCTGTCCGCCGGAAGGGAGAGGTTGAGAACCCCGCTCTCGGGAACCGCGACCACCTTTTCCGGGGTTTCCTTGGCCTGTTCACCGGCCGATTCCACATCCAGGGAGGAAGCTACCCCGTCCTTCGGGGCAAGCACCATGCCCTTGGGCTCCACGCTCACCTCGTCGGAGTAGGGGCTGATGTTGCCCTGGCGGTCCACGCTGACGACCACGTAGAAATAGAGTTGACCGTTCTCAGGGGGTTCCAGGCTGTTCGCGGGACTGTCCAGAAAGGAGGGACTGGTCAGCGGCTTGGCGTTCACCAGCCGGTATCCCGACCCCGGCGCCAGGGACCGATAGACGTTGTAATTCACGTTGGCCGAAAGCGGTGCCTCGTCCCAGGCGAGGTACACGCCCTCCTTGAGGGTCATGACCCGGACGCCGACCGGGACGGGGGGCGGCTCGATGCTGACGGGTTCGCCCATGGGCACGACCTGGATGGGATCCTCCGCGGCGGACGCAGGAGCTTCCGCCGCGATCGCTGGCCGGAAAGTTCCCAGGAAGATCGTGCACAGGAGGAAGAAACGGATGATACCCGTTCGGGTCGACAAGGCACGAGGCGTGGCGCGGACTCCTTCGATCATATGGATTTTCAGTACCTGCGCTTCATGATTCAAGTCCCTGCCGCATCAGGAAACAAGGGCTCCGCGCGCCTCATCGCGACGGCGGGTCCGGTCGCACCTGTTTCTTCCTTGAAAGAGGGTCTTTCTTGGCGCCTTCGTCGTGATCAATAGCGGTTTTCATTATATCCGACCTTTCGGACGGCGGAGGGCATCAAAATGGAAGCCCCTCCCCCCTCCAAGGGGCGCCTTCATTGCGCACGACACACCCTTCTTTGGACGCGGGCCGCTCACCCATCGTTCCCGCCGGTCGCCCGACCCGGCGGGATCCTTAAACCCGTCGAACCGGGCGCCGGACGGGTGATATACTCGTTCCTCGACCACAGGGCAGGGGCTCTCGTTGAAGACAGCGCATCGATACATCCTCCAGGAACTCCTCCCGCTCTTCGGCATCTGCGTGGTTTCCCTCACCTTCGTCTTCCTCATCAACAAGGTGTTCCTCTGGATGGACCTTGTCCTGAACAAGGGGGTCCCCTTCTGGGACGTCTTGCGCCTCTACGTATCCATCGTGCCCTTCTTCCTGGCGATGACCGTTCCCATGTCGGCCCTCCTGGCCACGCTCCTGGCCCTGGGACGACTGGCCTCCGACATGGAAGTGACGGCCTTCAAGTCGAGCGGCGTCCATATGATGCACCTTTTGGCGCCCGTCCTGGCCTTCGGGCTCGTCCTCACGGCGGTCATGCTCTATTTCAACCACCGGATCCTTCCCGCGTCGAACTTCATGGTCAAGAAGATGACGTACCGCATCGTCAGCAACAAGGCCAACGTGGCCATCAAGGAACGCGTCTTCATCGACCAGTTCCAGGGATGCCAGATCTACATCGATCGGCAGGAGAAGAACGGCGTCCTCGCCGACATCAAGGTCTTCATGCGAAAGTCGGCCAACGAACCGCTCCAGACGGTGCTGGCCCGCACCGGCAAGCTCGTCACCAACCCCGACACCCTCCAGGTCTACCTGCACCTGAAAGACGGCGTGGCCATCACGGTGGGACCGGACGAGTACCAGACCTACAACCAGCTCTATTTCAGGAACTACCAGTACCATCTGAACCTGTCGGATTCCCTGACCAACCTCTCCTCGCTGAAGAAGGATTTCCTGGACATGGACCTCGACGAACTGAAGGCCGAACAGAAGGCCACCACGGACGCCGGCTGGAAACAGCGCCTGGCGGTCGAGTACCAGAAGCGCCTGTCCCTCCCCTTCGCGTGCCTGGTGGTAACCTGGGTGAGCGGCGCCCTGGGACTGTGGTTCCGCCGGGGAGGGTTCCTCGCGTTCGCCTACGGCGTGGTCCTGGTCTTCATCTACTATCTGCTGTTCGTGATGGGAGAGGCCATGAGTCTGAAACGCGGTCTCGACCCCGTCGTTGGGATCTGGGGGGCCAACGTCCTCTTCGCCGTCCTGGGCATCCTGATGGTCCAGATCGTGATCAACGAACGCTCCTCCTACATGGGGCTCCTGCGCCTGTTCACCCCCCGGAGGCAACCGACATGAGGATCCTCACGCGCTATGTTCTCAAGGAATTCCTGGCCCCTTTCCTTCTCGCCATGATGGCTTTCGCCATCATCATCCTCGTGGTGCGGGTGTTCGAGGACATCCGATTCATCATGGACCACAAACCCGGCTTCGTCACGACCGCCAAGTATTTCATCCTCCAGGTCCCGTTCCTGCTCCTCCAGGTGACTCCGGTGGCCGTGCTGATGGCCGTGCTCTTCTCGCTGGGCCGTCTTTCCAAGGGGAGCGAGTTGATCGCCATGCGGGCGGGCGGCGTGAGCATCCGGTTCGTCACCATTCCCCTGGTCGCGGCGGGTTTCGTCGTAACGCTGCTTTCCATCGGTTTCAACGAGACGGTAGTCCCCCGGGCCAACCAGCGCAAGGAGCGGATCAAGTACGTCGAGATCGAAAAGAAACCGATGCCCCAGATGACGGTCCGGCACAACGTGTCCATCCGCGGCTCCCAGAACCGCATGTACCACCTCGGCGTCTTCGACGGCAACGCCCGGACCATGTCCGATGTCCTCCTTCTGGAGTTCGATCAGGGGATCCGCCTGAAGAGCCGCCTCGACGCCAAGTCGGCGGCCTGGTCCGGGGGGCGTTGGGTCTTCCGCGAGGGTTACTTCCGGGTCTTCAACGAGACCGGGCTGGAGCTGTCGGCCCAGCCCTTCCGCGAGATGCCGTTGGAACTGCCCGAGCGTCCCGAGGATTTCACCCGCGAACAGAAGGAGCCCCGCGAACTCAACATGATGGAACTCTCGGGTTACATCCGCCAGTTGCAGTTGGCCGGTGCGGATTACCAGAAGGAACTGGTCGAGATGCACCTGAAGGTGGCCTTCCCCTTCGCCTGCGTGATCCTGGTGCTCCTGGGAGTGCCGACCGGATGGAACCTCGGAAAGTACAGCGGGGTGGCCGCCAGTTTCGGGATCTGCCTGGTGGTGGCCTTCTTCTACCTCGGGATGATCCAGGTGGGTAGCGCCCTGGGGACCTCGGGGATCCTGCCGCCCGCCCTGGCGGTCTGGCTCGCCAACATCCTCTTCGGCGGAATCGGCATCTGGATGCTGGTCAAGCGCAACCACTGACCTTTCATTTCACGCTCAATACCGTCTCGAATCCTATATCCCCATCACTCTTGATGTCCAAGATAAATACACGGCCAACGCGAAGTCGCCAAGCCGCGAAGTTTATTTGTGGAAAACAACAGCTCCCTCTCCCCTTGCGGGTGAGGCGAAGTCCTGTAGCGTGCGCGAAGCGCTCTGCTACAGGGGTAGGGTGAGGGGGGCTTTTCCGCCGTTGGCTGTCCGTTCTTGTCCAAAATACGCTTTTAACAGCACTCAAACCATTTCAAACAAACGTCATGGACGGCAGTGTATCCCCATTCATCATTCCCAATTCCCCGTTGCCATCCCATCACCATCCCACGTCCTTGCCGCCGTTCACGAACCGACCGTTGATGCTCTTTTCCGGGAGCGTGGCGAGAAGGAGGACGTCGGGGATGGGCCGGGTCGGTGGCACGGGGATCTGGGGATTCATGGGGCTGTTGAACAGCCCCGGCTCCACGCCGTTCACCAGGATGTTGAATCCCTTGTTCTCCTCGGCGCAGGTGCGTGTCAGCGCGTTCAGGGCCGCCTTGGAACAACCGTAGGGGCCCCACTTGGCCATGTTGACGACCGAGAGTCCGGACGTGATGTTGATGATGCGGCCGTAACGGCGCTCGCGCATGCCGGGGATCACGCACTTGGTGCAATGCCAGGCGCCCAGGAGGTTCACCTCCAGGCATCGCATGAAATCGGAGCGTTCGACCTCCCAGAGGTTCGCCTCGGGCACGTAAACCCCGGCGTTGTTCACCAGGAGATCCAAGCGACCGAACTTCTCCTCCGCCTTGGCAAAGAAATCCGCGACCTGTTCCTCCTTCGAAACGTCGAAGACGCCCGAGAAGACCTTGCGTCCCGTCTTTCCCGCCTCGTAGACCGCCTTTTCGAGCGAGGGCTTGTCGAGATCGCACAGGACGAGGTCGGCCCCCTCCCGTGCGAAGGCCATGGCGATCTCGCGGCCCAGGGCTCCGCCGGCGCCCGTGATCCATCCCACCTTCCCCTTCAAACGGTAGTTACCCAGCCCCATCGTGACCATGGATATCCTTTTCTCCCGCTACTGGACAATCATCCGTGAATTCCCGACCTGCACGATCATCCTCTCGGCAACCAGCCGGATCAGGCGAGATGAAGGTCCAAAGCGGCGAACGAGAGCGCGGGCAATTCGACCGTGGCCGCGCCACCCTTCAGA
>CAZGWJ010000107.1:0-7967 GCA_964529445.1 uncultured bacterium | reverse complement strand
TCCGCGAGGGCGGCCACACCGTGGGCGCCGGCGTCGTGACCGAAATCATCGAATAACAACCGGGCGCGGCGAGGCCGCGCCCACGAGGAAGACGGACCGACATGAGAGAAATGATCACCCTGGCTTGCGGCACCTGCAAGCGCCGCAACTACCACGGGACTCGCGACAAGCGCAAGAAGCCCGAAAAGGTCGAGATCAAGAAGTACTGCAAGTGGTGTCGCAAGCACACCCAGCACAAGGAAACCAAGTAACCACGGACGGAGTCAGGGCAGTAGCTCAATTGGTAGAGTAGCGGTCTCCAAAACCGTCGGTTGCAGGTTCGAGTCCTGCCTGCCCTGCCATTTCAGGAACGGACGCCGCCCTGGTCGGGGGTCGGCGGGAACGAAGGAGTCGAATGTCCATGCTGCAGAATCTCAAGGAATTCTTCGCCGAGGCGAGATCGGAATTTAAGAAGATCTCCTGGCCCAGCCGCGAGGAAGCCCAGGGATCCACGTCGGTCGTGCTGATCACCGTCTTTTTCCTGGTGGTCCTGTTCGCCGTCTACGATCTGTCGATCACCAAGCTCTTGGGGCTCGTCATCAAATGACCGGACTCCCGCCCAAGGGCGGGAGAACGGGAAGGGGAAGAAGGATCCATGTCGAAGCGCTGGTACGTCATCAACACCTATTCGGGCTACGAGGCCAAGGTGAAAACCAACCTCGAGAGCCGGATCAAGAGCATGAAGATGGAGGACAAGATCTTCCAGATCCTGATTCCTTCGGAAGAGGTGACGGAAACCCGCGCGGGCAAGAAGCGCGTCACCAACAAGAAATTTTTCCCCGGCTATGTGCTGGTGGAGATGGAACTGGACGACAACTCTTGGGCCGTGGTTCGTAATACCCCGAAGGTGACCAGCTTCGTGGGGTCGGGCATCAAGCCGACGCCCTTGCCGGATGAGGAAGTCACGGCGATCCTTGAGCACATCGGCAAGCGCCGCGAGCGCCGAGCCATGAAGAGCATCTTCGAGAAAGGCGACCTCGTGAAGGTGATGGACGGTCCCTTCGCCAACTTTTCGGGTGTCGTGGAAGAATTGAACCCTGAGCGCGAGCGGGTCAAGGTCATGGTGACCATCTTCGGGCGTCAGACGCCGGTCGAACTGGAATACCACCAGGTCGAAAAGGAATAGAATCCACCACCAAGACTCCAAGACACCAAGAAGTGGCTTGGGTTGTTAGAGGAAACAAATAAAGAAAGACCCCCTTGGCGCCTTTGTGCCTTGGTGGTGAAAAAGAAAGAGTGGTTCCGAGTCATGGCTAAGGAAGTCAACGCGATGGTGAAACTCCAGATCCCGGCGGGCAAGGCCAACCCGGCGCCCCCAGTGGGTCCGGCATTGGGCCAGCACGGCGTCAACATCATGGAGTTCTGCAAGCAGTTCAACGCTGCCACCCAGAAGCAGGATGGACTCATCATTCCCGTGGTCATCAGCATCTACAAGGATCGTTCGTTCACCTTCATCTGCAAGACGCCGCCGGCATCCGTGCTCCTGAAGCGCGCGGCGGGAATCGCCGTGGCTTCCCCGGTTCCCAACAAGCAGAAGGTGGGCAAAGTCACGAAGAAACAGGTCGAGGAGATCGCGAAGACCAAGATGCCCGACCTGAACGCCCAGAAGCTGGATTCCGCCGTCCGCATGGTTGAGGGCACGGCCCGCAGCATGGGCATCGAAATCCAGTAAACAAGATACACGTCCAACGCGAAGCCGCGAAGTTTTGATGAGAAAGTAAACATCCCTGCAAAGGGGATGAAATAACACAACTGTGGGAGTCCCGTCCGAAAGGCGGGGCGTTCGCACCACGGGAGGTCAAGATGGCCAGCAAGGCGAGCAAGCGTCACCGGAAGAACAAGGAACTCCTCGCGGAAGGCAAGCGATACCCCGTCGCCGAGGCGGCGGTTCTCCTCAAAAAGTCCGCACCTGCCAAGTTCAACGAGACCGTCGAGTTGCACGTCAAGCTCGGCGTGGACGTGAAGAAGGCCGACCAGCAGGTGAGGGGCACGGTTCTGTTGCCTCACGGCACCGGCAAGACCCTGAAGGTGGCCGTCCTGGCCAAGGGCGAAAAGATCAAGGAGGCGGAGGAGGCCGGTGCCGATCTCGTGGGTTCCAACGACCTGGTCGAAAAGATCGCGGGCGGGTTCCTCGAATTCGACGTTCTCGTGGCCACCCCCGACATCATGAGGGAGGCTGGCAAGCTCGGCAAGGTCCTGGGACCCAAGGGGCTCATGCCTAATCCCAAGGCCGGGACCGTTACGCTCGAAGTGGCCAAGGCCGTCAAGGAGATCAAGGCGGGCAAGGTCGAGTATCGCGTCGATGACCAGGGCATCTGCCATCTGGGAATCGGGAAGATCCAGTTCGCGGAGTCGCAGATCGAGGAGAACGCGCGCGTGATCCTCCAGGCTTTGGTGGCGGCGAACCCATCCGCTTCCACGGGAACCTACCTGCTCTCGGCCCACCTCTCCTCCGCGATGGGGCCGGGGATTCCCCTGGACACGGTCGAATTCACGAAGGTGTCCGCCAAGGAATGACCGTTCCGGGCCCCGGACGGGGCCCGGTCAGGTGAAGAGAAGGTCAATCGAAGCCGAGGATGTCCAAGACAGCGGGCGTCTCGCGAAACCGATGAAGGGATCGCGGACTTAATGAATGCCCGCCGAGACGATCCGGAAGCGCATGCATTCATCATGCCCTTCATCCGGTCGTTTCGGATGGAGGGCTTTCTTTTTCGGGGCCCCCTCCGATGTGATGGTCCGAAGCGAAGACGAAACGAGGTGATTTTTTTGAAGAAACCCGACAGCAAGCCGAGATCCGAGAAGGTGCAGGTCGTGGAGGAGGTCGCCAGGAACCTGGCGGATTCCAAGTCCGCGATCATCACCGGAAACGGGGGTCTCACGGTCGAGGAGGTCACCGAACTCCGTGCGAAGTTGTTCAAGGAGCAGGTGGAACTCCACGTCGTGAAGAACACCCTCGCCCTCCGGGCCCTCAAGAAGGCCGGGATGGACGGTTTGGACGAGTGGTTCAAGGGACCGACGGCCATCGCCATGGCCAAGGGGGACGCTTTGGCGTCCTCCCGGATCCTGTCCAAGTTCGTCAAGGATCACGAGAAGCTCACCCTCAAGGGTGGATGGATGGACGGGCGCAAGATCTCGGTCAACGAGATCAAGGCCCTTGCCAACCTCCCCAGCCGCGAGGTGCTCCTGGCGAAGATGCTGGGCAGCCTCCAGTCCCCCGTGCGCGGCACGGTCATGGTGCTGGCCGGCCCCCTGCGCAAGCTGGTGATCGCCCTGGGTGCCATCAAGGACCTCAAGGCCAAGGCCGCCTGAGGATCCGTCGCGTACAAGAACCGGTTTTTCAACCCTAACGCAGTTCCAACGAAAGGAACGATGAAATGACGAAGGACGAGATGATCAAGGCGATCGAGGGCATGACGGTCCTCGAACTGAGCGAGCTGGTGAAGGCCCTTGAGGAGAAGTTCGGCGTGTCCGCCGCGGCCCCGGTGATGATGGCCGGTGCGGCTCCTGCGGCGGGTGCGGCCGCCGTCGAGGAGAAGAGCGGATTCGACGTGGTCCTGAAGTCGGCCGGAGGCAACAAGATCTCCGTGATCAAGGTGGTCCGCGAGGTCACCGGCCTGGGCTTGAAGGAAGCCAAGGACCTGGTCGATGCGGCCCCCAAGCCCCTGAAGTCGGGGATTTCCAAGGCGGAAGCCGAGGAGATGGCCGGCAAGTTCAAGGACACCGGTGCCGAGGTCGAGATCAAGTAACTTTCTCGAATCAAGGTTCATCAAGCCCCGGGATGCCGAAAGGCCCCGGGGCTTTTTTGATGACACGGTAAATCAAGGCGTTAGCCGCCGATAAACACAGATGAATGCCGATAACTTCTAACTTCGATCTTCTAACTTCTATCTCGCATCCCCCTGCATTATGATGACGTCATCCTTTCAAGGGGGAAGCGTGCGTTATCCCGGATTTTTCGTGACCTTCGAGGGCCCGGAAGGGGCCGGCAAATCTACCCAGGTGCGTCTGCTCAAGAGTTGGTTGACCCGTCGGCGCATCCCGGTCGTGGACACCTATGAGCCCGGCGGCTCCAAGCTGGGCGCCAGCATGAGACGGTGGCTTTTGAAGCCGGGACATGGGCTCACGATGGAAGCTGAATTACTTCTGTTCCTGGCGGACCGGGCCCAGCACGTGGACGAGGTCATCCGGCCTGCTCTTCAAAGCGGTTTCGTCGTGCTATGCGACCGTTACACGGATTCGACCCTCGCCTACCAAGGAGGGGGACGCGGATATCCCGTCCATTTCCTTCGAAGGATGAATGCCCTGGCTACGGGTGGATTGAAGCCCGATCTGACGTTCCTCCTCGATCTGCCGGTTAGGATCGGTATGAGTCGGGCCGCCCGGCGCTCCAAGGCCGATCGCATGGAAAAGGAGAGGCTGGCGTTCCACCGGCGCGTGCGGGCCACGTTCCGGAGCATTGCCGCTTTCGAGAAGCGCCGGATCGTCGTCCTGGACGGGATTCAACCCGCCGAACAGGTCGCCGCCCGCGTCCTTTCCGCGTTCCTCCGCAGGTTCTCGGCGCCGCTCGGGTCGCTCGCCGAGGTTTGAGCCCTTCCATGTCCTTCGAGATCCCCAAACTGGACGTTTTGAGGACGCAGCCCGGAGTACGGGATCTTCTCCTGTCCGTGGGGTCCTCGAATCGCGCGCCGTCCTACCTGTTTTCCGGCCCCTCGGGTTCCGGCAAATCGACCCACGCCCTCGCGTGGGTCCGCACGCTCTTCTGTGCGGGTGGGGCAGGTCCCTGCGATTGCGGTGTCTGCCGACACGTGATCGCACGGGTCCATCCCGACCTGGTCTGGGTGGACTCGGAATTCGTCCGGGCCCATCTCCGGGAGAACCGAGAGATCAAGACGGACGTCATCCCCGCCGATGCGGCTCGCGCCTTGGTCGAACGGATGGGGCGGACCCCTTCGACGGCCCCCTTGAGGGTGGCGATCGTGCCATTTGCAGACCGGATGAACGTGGAAGCCCAGAACATCATGTTGAAAACGCTTGAGGAGCCGCCCTCCAGGGCGATGTTCATCCTTCTGTCGGAACGGCCGGCAAAATTGCTGCCGACGGTCGTGTCCCGTTGCCGTACGGTTCGGTTCGCTCCCGTCGCGGAGGATCTCCTGAAGGATGCCTTGGCCGTTTCACACGGCTTCGACGCCGTGCAAGCCGGGGAGGCCGCCTCCTGGTCGGGGGGCGATTTCCGGGAGGCCCTTCGCTATGCGGACCCGTCCTGGAAGGGATTCCGGGACAAGGTGGCAGACGATTTCGATCGTGCACTGTCGGGTGCGACCCAGGAGTGGATGGACGTATCGCTTGCCTTTGAGCGCCCGGACCGGGACTTCGACGGCGAGGACGAGGAGATCTCGGAGGCCCAGTCCCGCCGCCGGGCAGTTCAAGCCGTCCTGAAGATCTGCCTTTCACTTTGGGTCCGACGGTTCGTCGGGAGGCAACCGGTTCCCGCGAAGCTTCGCGCCCTGCCTCCCGACGGAGTGGCCGCCGTCCTGGACCGGCACCTGGAAGCGCTGGAAGGGAACCTGGCGCCCCGCATGGTCCTCGATCATCTGTTCCTCACCCTTCGCGAGGGTCTCAAGACCGGGAGGCTCGAGACGAGGGGTTTCTTCGACCTGGCCGTTCAATAAGGACCAGGGGGAACGCGAAGGAGCGAAGATCGTGATGTTGGTGGATGGATAATGAAGAAATGTATTTGTGAAACTTTTGGGGCTTTTCTTCGCGTCTTCGTGCCTTCGTGGTGAAGTCGTCGCGGTTTTTCCTGTATAATCCCACCCCACAAACCGGCCCTTACCGGAGCGCGCCATGACCGACAAGAAAAAAGTCTTCTACGTCACCACCCCCATCTATTACGTCAACGACATCCCCCACGTCGGCCACGCCTATTGCACCATCGGGGCGGACGCCATCGCCCGCTTCAAACGCATGGACGGCTGGGACGTGTATTTCCTCACGGGTACCGACGAACACGGCCAGAAGATCGCCAAGACGGCCAGGGAAAAGGGCCTGGAACCCAAGGCCCTGGCGGACCAGGTGGTCGAGCGCTTCAAGGCCCTTTGGATCAAACTGAACATCTCCAACGACGATTTCATCCGCACCACCGACGAGCGGCACAAGAAGGCCTGCGTCGAATTCTTCCGGAAGGTGGCGGAGGGCGGTTTCATCGAGAAGAAGCACTATGAAGGCTGGTATTGTCTTCCCGACGAGAAGTTCCTGCTGGATTCCGAGGTCGTGGACGCGAAGTGCCCCGACTGCGGACGACCCGTCGAGAGGCTGACGGAGGAGAACTATTTCTTCCTCATGTCCCGCTTCCAGAAGGCGCTCGAGGATCACCTGGCCGCTCACCCCGATTTCGTCCAGCCCGACTCCCGGAAGAACGAACTCGTCAACAACTTCATCAAGCCCGGGCTCTCCGACGTCTCCATCACCCGGAACACCGTGAAGTGGGGCATCCGGGCTCCCGTGCCGGAGGAAACCGTCATCTACGTCTGGTTCGACGCGCTCTTGAATTACATCACGGCGCTGGGCTGGCCCGACGGTGAGAAATACCGCAAATACTGGTGCGGCGAGGGCGCAGACGAGCACGAGTCGGTCAACGTCATCGGCAAGGACATCCTGCGGTTCCACGCCACGATCTGGCCCACCATGCTCATGGCGGCAGGCGCGCCTTTGCCGACCCGCGTCTTCGGCACCGGTTACATCACATCGGGCGGTCAGAAGATGTCCAAGAGTCTGGGGAATGTTGTGAACCCGATGGATGTCATCGACCGTTATGGCGTGGATGCGCTGCGTTACTATTTGTTGAGAACGGTACCTTTCGGATTTGACGGGTCGTTCACCCAGGAATCATTCGAATTAACATTCAACGGTGATTTGGCAAACGATTTGGGCAATCTCTTACACCGCAGTTTGACAATGATTGAGAAGTATTTTGGCGGTGTGATTCCGCAAGTCGGTGAGTCGCTTGAATTGAAGAATAAAGCCACGGATTATATAAATTGGGCACGCCGTAGAATGAGTGAGCCAACACAGAGACAAGTGGAACATATTGAGGATATTGCGACATCGCCAACAGAAGTGGATTTGAATCAAAGTATGCAGTTTCATGCGGCATTGAGTCAATTATGGGATGTGATAAAAATGGCGAATAAGTATATCGAGGTCTCGGCGCCGTGGAAGGTGGCGAAAGAAAGGAATGACGCTAAACTGGGCGAAATCATGTATGTGTTGGCTGAGACCTTGCGTATCGTAGCGATACATCTGACGCCTTATATGCCCAGTACTGCACAGGCCATGTGGGAACAATTAGGATATCAAACCCAGGTCAAAGATCAGCGCTTTGTTGACACCGAAAAGTGGGGGCTGATTCCGCCCGGCCAGAAGATCGCCAAGGGTGCGCCCCTCTTTCCCCGCATCGAAAAGAACAAATGACCGGCCTCGTCGACGCGCATTGCCACCTGGACGACGAGCGCCTGGCGTCCGAGCTTCCGCAGGTCCTCCAGCGCGCCCGCGAGGCGGGGGTAACGCGTGTGGTCACGATCGGTACCGATGAGGTCACCTCCCGGGCCGCGTTCGACATCACGCGAAAGAATCCCGGGGTCGTCTTCCACACCGTGGGAGCCCACCCGAACGAGGCGGACCGTTTGACGGGGGATCGCATCCGCGGGATCGAGGATCTCGTCCGGGTCTCGAGACCGGTCGCGATCGGCGAGATCGGTCTCGATTACCACCACGATGCCTCCCGCTCCGCCCAGTTCCGGCTCTTCGAGCGTATGCTCGACCTCGCCCGGGAGACCTCCCTCCCCGTCGTCATCCATGATCGGGATGCCCACGAGGACGTCCATCGGATCCTTGCGGAGCGCGCGAAGCGCATGAAGGTCATGATGCAT
>CAZGWJ010000106.1:0-8109 GCA_964529445.1 uncultured bacterium | reverse complement strand
GGGAGACCTCTGTGGTGGCTATGAAGGGTCGATTCCATCGTTACGAGGGCTATTCGCTCCAGCAAGTGGTTTTCCCGGTCTACGTGATGAAGGAGCTAGGCGTGCGGCATCTGCTGGTCTCCAACGCCTGCGGCGGGATGAATCGTGGTTTCGAACCGGGGGACCTGATGATCATCGAGGACCACGTGAACCTGATGGGGGACAATCCCCTCATCGGTCCGAACGACGATCGCATGGGCCCCCGATGGCCGGACATGATCGAACCCTATTCGAAGGAGTTGATTGCCCGGGCTGAGAAGAGCGCGTGGGAGAGGCGCATTCCCGTCCGCAAGGGCGTGTATGTGGGAGTGACCGGCCCCTGCCTGGAGACGCGGGCTGAGTACCGTTTCCTCTCGACGGTAGCGGATGCAGTGGGTATGTCCACCGTGCCGGAGGTGATTGCCGCCGTGCACGCCGGGATGAAGGTCTTGGGCATCTCGGTCATCACCGACAAGTGCGTGCCCGACGCGCTGGAACCGGCCGACATCCAGAAGATCATCCGAAACGCGTCGGCGGCCGAGCCCAAGCTCACGGCGATCATGAAGGATGTGGCCGTTTCCCTTCGATAGGGCCGGCAGAGCGGGAAGCGGGGATCCTTGAGTCTTCCCAGGAAGGAACGCATGAAGAAACCCCTTCGACCCATCCGTTGGAACGGGAAGGCCCTCGCCTGCCTGGACCAGCGTCTTCTTCCGTTCCGCGAGAAATGGATCACTTGTCGCGATGCGGGACAGGTGGCCCGGGTCATCGTGGAAATGGTCGTGAGGGGAGCGCCCCTCATCGGCATCACCGCGGCGTACGGGGTGGCGCTGGAGGCCCGGAAATACCGGGCGGAATCGACCGACCGGTTCACGACCCGCATCCTGAGGGCCATCGATCGGTTGGCGGGCACCCGACCGACGGCCGTGAACCTCTTCTGGGCCCTTCGCGCCATGAAGGCGGCCGTCCTGGGAAGCTCCGGTCTATCATCCGACCGCCGGGCCGTCCTGATCGAACGGGAGGCCCGTTTTATCCATGCCGAGGATGAGGCGTTGTGCGCCGCGATCGGATGTCATGGTGCGTCTCTCCTGAAGGGGTGCCGGGATATCCTCACCCATTGCAACACGGGAGCCCTTGCGACCGGAGGGGAGGGCACGGCATTGGCGGCCATCCTGCGGGCCCATCGCGCGAATCGGCGCCTCCATGTCTGGGTTGACGAGACCCGTCCGTACCTCCAGGGGGCGCGCTTGACCGCCTTCGAACTCCACCATGCCGGGGTTCGCTTCGACCTGATCACCGACAACATGGCGGCCTACTGGATGGGGAAGCGGAGGGTGGATGCCGTCATCGTCGGCGCCGACCGGATCGCGGCAAACGGCGACACGGCCAACAAGATCGGCACGTATTCCATCGCCGTCCTGGCCCGGGCTCACGGAATTCCCTTCTATGTGGCGGCACCGACCTCGACGTTCGACTTGTCCATTCCTCACGGCGGACGCATTCCCATCGAAGAGCGTTCTCCCCGGGAGGTGACTCACGCCCGCGACGTTCCCGTCACGTGCCCGGATTATCCCGCTCGGAACCCCTCCTTCGACGTGACTCCCGGGAAATGGATACGGGCGATCGTTTGCGAGCATGGCATCGTCCGTCCGCCCTATCCGGCCGGCTTGAGGCGGATGGCGGGAAAGGGGAATGCATGAACCCGCCGCCGGAAACCGGCCCGGTCTTCGCCGACGACCGCTATTGCCTTTGTTGCGGCGAGAAGAATCCCATCGGACTCAAAATGAAATTCCGCTACGATGGCTCCCGGCTTCTTTCGGAAGCGATCGTCCCCAAATCATTCCAGGGATTCGCCGATGTCGTGCATGGAGGCATCCTGGGAACCCTTCTGGACGAAGTGATGGTCAACTTCCATTGGCTCAGAGGTGTACGAGCGGTATCCGTCGAGTTCACGGTCCGGTTGAAGGCCCCCTGTCCGACTGGGGCTCTGGTTCGGTTGGCCGCCTGGGAGGTGGAGTCGAAACGAAGACTTCATCACACGGCATCCGAGGCGCGACTTTCGGACGGAACCCTTGTAGCCGAGGCCACGGCCAAGTGCCTGGAAGTGGCGGATGCCTGAATGTGTCGGGAAGCCCGGATTCTGGCAACGGGTGGGGGTGTTCTCGGGGGGCGTTTTAGGGTAATCTGTCATGCCAAGCCTGAAGCTTGGTTCAAAAACTGAGGAGGAATGCATGCCCTGCGGAAAGAAACGTCATCGCCGCAAGATCAAGACCCACAAGCGAAAGAAGCATCGGAAGAAGATGCGTGGGTTGATGCGCCGGCTCGGCAAGCTGTAAGAAGGTCTTCGTCGATCCCGTGAGCCAGCCACAGACCTTCCATCCAAGGAATTGGCTTTTGCTGGTCGCGGCGGCTGCGGCCCTCCTATTCGCGTCCACAGGCGTGGCCAATCGCCACGGTGGTGAGGTTTCCTCTTGGGAGACTGCGATCGCGTGGGCCGCGGCCATGTCGGCCTTATTCTTCCTCTATCGGATCTCGGCGTTCACGCGACCGGAACGCGTCCTGATCCTCCTGCTGTCCCTGGCTCTGCTGAACACGGTCGCCCAGGCTACGGGAGGGGTTTCCTCTCCGGTCGGTCTTGCCCTCTTCCTGTTCCTGTCGCTGGCTGCCTGGAACGGGCGGGTCAAGCTTGAATTGGGTGGCGCGGCCCTCTACAGCGGTTTGGAAGCGGCTTCCACCTGGTCCGTGCAGGGTTCCCTCGATCCCCCCCTGTTCCTTCGCTGGTTCACATTCCTGTTGTTCGCCTTCCTGCTCGGTCGTGCCGTGAAGGTGCGGTCCGAGAAGGATGTCTTGGAACGCCGCCTGGAGAACATCGAGAGGGAGGCGGGACAGCTTGCGCAGGATGAACCCTCCGCCTTCAATCTCAACAAGGACGGACTTCTCAGGGAGGAAGCGCGCCTTTCGGCCCGCGTGGGAACGGTCATGGAGTTGGAGGATTCCCTCGAGAGGCTTCTTGAGCTTCATCGGATGTCAACGGGACTGCATACGGCAGCCTGTTTCCTCATGACCCCGATCGAGGGACGCCTGGTCTTGAGGATGAGGGCGCATTCCTCGTCCGCCCCTTCCGTGGCTTCGGATGTCGTCCTGACGCCGGGGGAGACCCTCGTGGGACTTGCGGCCAAGGAGGGCAGGCGCATTCATCCGGTTCCCCTTGCGCCCGAGAGTGCGAGGGCCTTGCCTTACTACCACAAACCTCAGCCGGTACGCAGTTTCTTGGCCGAGCCCTTGCAACTCCCGAACCCGGCCTCTCCTGAGGAGGCGGAACGGGTCGGTGTCCTGGTCTTTGATTCGCTGGAGGAAGGATATTTCACGCCGGATCGAATCCTCATGACCGAAATGCTTGCGCGCTTGGTGGCCGAGGCCATCCAATCCGTTCGCGTGTTGCATTTCTCAGGCACGAAGACCCGCAATCTCCAGGCCTTGTACGCAGTCTCAAAAAGGTATTCGACCATGATCACGCCCGACGAGGTCGTTCGTACGGCCCTCTCCACCGCCAAGGAGATTCTTCCTTGCGAGTCGGCTTACGTGGCACTGGCTTCAACGGAGGGGCGGTCCTTCGAGGTGAAGGCCTGGTGGGGCACCAAGACCGATTTCGCGAAAGAGCCGGGCGAGGCACCCCGCCTTGAGGAGGAACTGGCTTCCTGGATTTTCCGGAACAAGAAGCCCATCCGGTATTCCCGGGGAAGCCGGGAGCGGATGGAGGAGGTCCCTGTGGGGAGAGTTTCCATGCCCGCTTCCTTTCTGATGGTTCCCCTGACATCCGGGGAGAACGTCTTGGGTGTCCTGCGCGTCAACAGCGCGGTTCCCGATGCCTATCAATCCTGGGATGAAGATGTACTGTCGACATTGGCAAACCAGGCGGCTACGGCGCTCGAGAAGGCGTTCCTGGTCGCCCAAATGGAGGAGATGGCCGTTCGGGACGGGTTGACCGGGCTCTTCAACCACCGCTATTTCCAGGAGCGTCTTGAGGACGAGATCGCCAAGGCGGAGCGCTATAACAAGGACCTATCGCTTGTGCTTCTGGACGTTGATCATTTCAAGAAGCTCAATGACCAGTACGGACATCCCGAGGGTGATCGTGTTCTGAAGACCGTGACCCGCTTGATCCTGGAAACGGTGCGGAACCGTGTGGACACCGTAGCGCGCTATGGTGGCGAGGAATTCATCGTGATCTTGCCTGAAACGGACGCCAATGCCGCCTATGAATCGGCGGAGCGAATCCGTAAAAGGATCGAATCCCATCTTTTTGAGGACGGGAAGGGGGGGGTTTACCGGGTGACGGTGTCTCTGGGAACAGCCTCATATCCTTTCGATGCACGGACCGCCGCGAAGCTCATCCACGGTGCCGATACGGCTCTATACGCCTCCAAAAACGGGGGCCGAAACCGGGTTACCCGTTTGACGGGTGGGGTCGACTAGCGGGATTGGGGTGCCCATGTAGAAACAGGTACCCCCCATATCTTGTAGTCGAACGGGGTCTTCCCCTAATCCAAGGGGTTCAAGCCCGAAAAAATGGCCTTTTGAACGCCTTCCTGCTGTTCTTCGATGACAGCGACCGATCCATGATTTTACAATCCAACTGTCACCTGTCTTCAGGCGCGTTGTCAACCTCGTGAAACGAGCACTCCATGATGTTCACGATCCGAGAGATGGCATCGAAGGTCCGGGTTCATGAACAGACCCTCCGGAATTGGGAGCGGACCGGGCTTCTGAAGGTTTCCCGCATCGGACGGAACCGCACTCGCGTTTACAATGAAGAGGACCTGGCCCTATGCCGGAGGATCGCGGACCTCTCGGGCCAAGGCATCAACCTGCAGGGCATCAAGCTTCTGCTTTCGCGTGAAAAGAAAAATGGGCGCCAAAAGGTCACGGCATAGGGGGATAAACCCGGGAAACAGGGGATCGCTTGTTGTCTCGAAAAGTGTGATAAAACAAGGATTTTCAGGTCGGTTAATCCTTGACAGACAACAGGGGTCGGTCAATAATGACACAAATTTTTCCTGGGTGACGGAATTTTTGTCCGATCGCGGTTTCGTTGTGGGTCGTTGCGCTTAAAGGACGTAGAATCCCTTGTCCTTGGTGGGATGGGGGCTGTTCGGGGCAGACCCCGACGGGTCGTCCATTTTGAGCCGTTTTGGAGCCGACATGATCGATCCGATCACATTCTCGGACTCTCTGCTCTTGATGCAGAAGAGTCTCGATTCCGTGGCCATCCGCCACCAGAACATCGTCAACAATCTAGCGAACATCGACACGCCCGGTTTCAAGCGCGTCGAGGTGTCCTTTCAGGATCAACTCAAGGCGACGCTCGACAAGGGAACTGAACCTTGTCTGCTTTGGAGAACGCATGCCAAGCACCTGCCCCTGAATGAGCCGGTGGATCTCCGGAATTTCAAGCCGCAGGTCAAAACGGTGACTGAAACAATCGGCCGAAACGACGGCAACAACGTGGACCTCGAGATGGAGACGGCGAAGCTTGCCGAGAACCAGCTTTTGTATCAGAGTCTCACCGACTTGACGGCCCGCCATCTTTCGGGTCTCAAGACGGCCATTTCCGAAGGGAAGAGGTGATTGAATGGGTGCCTTGACCGGCGTCTTCTCGACCCTCGCGATCAGCGCTTCCGCCTTGACGGCTGAGCGCCTTCGTATGGATGTGATTTCCAACAACATCGCGAATGCCAATACCACTCGCACGATCGAGGGGGGGCCCTATACCCGACAGCGCGTCGTGTTCGCTCCTCGCTTCGACGTGAATCCTTCGTTCGCCCCGATGCTTTCGACCATGACGAAGGACGGGGTTCCTCTGGGCGTGAGAGCCACGGGGATCACCCGGGACCCGTCCCCACCGCGCATGGTCTATGATCCGGGGCACCCGGATGCCAACGCGGAAGGGTACGTCGCCTATCCCAATGTGAACATCGTGAACGAGATGGTGGACATGATCTCGGCCACGAGGGCCTACGATGTCAATGTGTCCGCCCTGAACGCGTCCAAATCCATGGCATTGCGCGCCCTTGAGATCGGGCGGAGCTGATCCACTGAAAGGATGACCCTGTGACGACGCCGATCCAGCCGATACAGATGCCGACTTTTCCGATGTCGTCCCCGATCATCCCGGTGACGCCGATCGTGAACCAGGTTCCTTCCCAGGCTTCCGAGGTGGCGCCGACCAGTTTCAAGGACCTGCTGAGAGGTGCCTTGCAGGACCTGAATACGAGCCAGTTGAATGGTGCGAACGCCATGAAGGAAATGGCGACCGGCGAGGCCCGCAATCTGCACGAGGTCGTGCTGGCCATGGAGCAGTCCGGCCTGACGTTGCAATACGCCATCCAGATCCGGAACAAAATCCTGGAGTCTTACCAGGAGATCATCCGGATGCAGGTTTAAGGGGTACTCCTCGATCCCGTGGATCGGGGGTGTTTCAGTGGTGGGGCCGTCCCGCCTGCACAAGGTCGGTGGGCGGTTGGTTCATTCATTTTTCTTTTGAGACGAGGAAAAATTGAACAACTTCTTCCAACAACTGTTCCAGCAGATGAAGGAAATTTGGGCCCGACTCACCCGGGTGCAGCGCATCGTCCTTGTGGCCGTGCCATCGTTGCTCCTGATCGCGATCCTGACCTTCATCGTTCTTTCCGCGCGGCCCCAGTACGATGTGCTGTATTCCCGCTTGGCCCAGAAGGATGCCTCGGACGTCATCACGGAGCTCGGGAAAGCCAGCATCCCCTACAAGTTGGCCAATAAGGGGGACACCATCCTGGTCCCGACGGGCCAGGTTTACGAGACCCGCTTGAAATTGGCGGGTGCCGGTTTGCCCCGGGGTGGGGGTGTCGGTTTCGAGATCTTCGACACCACCAAGTTCGGGATGACCGATTTCACCCAGAAGGTGAACTTCAAGCGTGCCCTGGAAGGCGAATTGCAGAGGACCATCGCCAGCTTGAACGAGATCCAGGGGTGTCGCGTCCATATCGTGATGCCGGAACCCGAGCTTTTCACGGAGAAGGAGAAGCCCACCACTGCTTCCGTGGTACTGGAACTGAAGCCCGATACGCAGCTCAAACGGGATCAGGTCCGCGGTATCGTGAACCTCGTGGCAGCCGGCGTGGAGGGGTTGAAGCCCGAGAATGTCAATGTCGTGGACGGGCATGGGAACATCCTTTCCTCGTTTATTGCGGAAGAGGCGGCCGAAAACAGTCCCGAGGCTCTTGCCGGCGGTACGGCGGTCCTGACCCAGCAGGCTAAGTTGACCCTGCACCAGATGGAAATCCAGCGTAACTTTGAGAAGGACCTCGAGAAGAAGGTCACCGGGATGCTGACGAAGGTCCTGGGTAACAGCCGCTTTTCGGTTTCCGCCACGGCGGAGTTGAACTTTGACAAGACCGAAAACCAGTCCGAGACCTTCGAGCCCGTGGTGGACGGACAGGGCATCGTGCGTTCATCTCAAACCAAGAAGGAACAATACGTGGGGGATGGCGGTTTTCCCGCGAACGTCGTGGGAGGCGTTCCCGGCACGGACTCGAACATTCCGGGTTACCAGGCCGTCGCGGGGAACAATGCCCAATTCTCGCGCGAGGAAGCCATCACCAATTACGAGATCAATCGGACGGTTCGGCACAACGTGGAGGCTCCGGGAACGCCGAAGCGCGTTTCTGTGGCCGTGTTCGTGGATGATCTTCAGCCCCAGCAAGTGTCGGCCATCAAGTCGGCTGTCATGGCTGCGGCCGGGCTGGATGTGAACCGCGGCGACCAGGTGGCGGTCGAGAATATGCCGTTCGACAAGACCCAACAGCTGGCCAGCCTGAAGGAGAACGAGATGGAGACCCAGCAGGCGTTTGTGTTCACCCTGTTCAAAATCGGCCTTCTGCTTCTCGTGGGCATCGGGGTTCTTCTCTTCCTGCGGTCGATCCTGGGCCCGAAGAAGGTGAAGGATTACGTGGAGGCGCCCGAGGACATCGATCTTCCCGAGGAACGACCCATCATTCCGCAGGTGGAGGACCTCATCAGCCCCGAGGTCACCGCGGATGAGTTGGCCCGAATGGA
>CAZGWJ010000105.1:0-8397 GCA_964529445.1 uncultured bacterium | reverse complement strand
CAGGAGGGCCGACAACGGGATACGGGCGGTCTTCCAGGTCGTGTCGATGGCGCCGCCTTCCACCAGGTAGTTCGCCGCGTTGGGATAGACCGTGCCCCAGAAGACGCGAACCAGGAACTGGCTCACCGCTCCCGGGCTCGAAGGGTCCTGTCGAACGTTGAATTGGAGGTAGGTGCTGGAACCGACGCTCTTGTTGGTTGCCATGTCCCATGTGTGTTCCTGCCACCATCCCGAAACGCCGGTGTAGACCAAGCGCATGCCGTTACCGGTCATGCCGGCACCCGCTGTTTCCGTGAGAGTGCCGGATCCGCCGTTGGTGACCGTACCGTTCACCAGACGGTATTCGGTGGTGTCCCCGTCGTAGATCAGGTCACAGGGCGAAGGTGTGCTTGTGCGTGTGGCCGTCGACGTCCAAGTGGGCGTCGGGGTGATGGTGAAGGTGCATGTGTTCACCCCGCAGGCGGAGGTCGGGGTGCGGGTTGGCGTCGGGGTCGGCCCCGAGTTGCCGGCGTAGGCGGCGACCAGGAACGTGTACTTGGCCTGGTAATAGATGCCGTTCTCGGTGACGGTCCAGGAACAGTCCGGCCAAACGACGTTCCAGTTCCGATAGGCCTTCTGGCGGGGTTCCCCGCCCGGGGGATAGACGGCGGTCCCGCCCGAATAACCGACGTCCGTGACGTAGTTGGCGTTGGGACCGCCCGCCAGGATACCGGGCGCCGGGTTCGACGCGAACGCCGTCCCCTCATGGAACCACCCGTGGTAGATCTGAGTGATGGTCTTCTCGGCGCCGGACAGCTGTGACTGGGTCAGGTAGCACCACGAAAGCGGATTGCGGCCGTGGAAATAGTGGAGATACTCCTCGGTGGCGGAATTGTACGCGGCCGCCAGGGAGGCGTTCACGTTGAGCTTCAAACCCCACAGGCCCAGCATGCCCCAATAGGCCTTGGCCTGGTTCGACCCCCAGGTGTAATGCCCATCCCACATGTAGGCCTTGTAGGCGTCGGCGTTGCGCTGGCCGTAGGTCTGGTTCTGGATGCCCTGGTTCAGGGAGGTCTTGATGGCCGTGACCACCGAGGCCGTCGCACCCGGGGCGAGACAATAGGAGACCATGCCCCTCTGCAGGGAGCCGGACGGACCCGTTTCGAAGTATCCACTGATGATGGGCTGGTGGGAGTTCTCGGTCGTCGCGGGGTCGTTGTAGTGGGCATCGAAGTAGTCGCGGTACGTCGTGTTCCCCGTCAAGTGATAGAGCTCGGCCGCCGCCAAGCAGCGGATCTGGAGGTCCTCCGCCGCACTGCGGTTGGCGTTGGCGTTATCGAACCCGGAATGGTTGTATTGGATGTTGGAGGGGTTGGCCTGGAGGTAATTCCATGCCGTCACCGCCGCGTTCCGGAGCGTCACGGCGTAGGAGGAGTAGGGTCCGTAGGCACCCAGGAGACGCGAACCGAGCGCGAAGGCGTAGCAACCGGTACCGGTGGCGGCTGTCGAGATATTGGCGTAATAGTAAGGCCGGTCTTCCAGGCTGGGGTCCCCCGCCCCGCTGTTCGTGCCGTTCTGACCCGAAACCACGAAGACACCGGAATAAAGAGCGCCATCCGTCCGTTGCATCCTCAACAGCCAATCCAATTCGTATTTGCACTCGTCGAGGAGGTCCGGCACCCCGTTGCCGGATTCGGGGATCCCGACCGCGTCGTCCATGTGACTCGAATACCACTCGGCCGCATGCATCAGGTCCCACAGCGTGGATGTGGTGAAGGAGACGTACTTGCGGTAATCCCCCGCGTCGTGCCATCCGCCGACGACGTTGCGCGGAGAACCTTGGTCGCTCCCATCCCACAGGTGGGCCGCCTGTTGGGTCGTGACATGGCAGGCGTTGTGCGTCCAAGTGCCGCCGTACGGCGCCGTGATGGCCGTGCCGCAACGTTGGTAATAGTAGGATTTGATGGTGGCCTTGAGGATGCCGTTGTAGGAGTTGTCGGAGATGTCGAAATCGTAGGATTGCCGGTCGTTCGTCGGGTCGTAGATCCGATACGTCCCCGGGGTCGTGAAGGAGGAGAAGTTGCCCTGCCAGACCACGTCCCCCGCCGGGGCGTACTCGGCCCCCCCGTTGAAGGAGGTCAGGGTGATGGTCATGGCGTTCCCGTTGTCGGAGGCGCGCCGCAGATAGACGGTCGAACCGGGAACATAGGTGATGGAGGAGTTCTGGCCGGTGCGAGGATCGGCGATCATGAACCACTTGTCGGCCGTCGTGCGGTAGCCGATCTGGTCCACGATGATCTGCTCGGAAACGGTGGCCGCGGAGGCCTCACCGGCGAGGGCCATGCATAGCAGAATGAGGAATACCCTCATGAAACCCGGCATCATCATCCCTCACCCCGCCAAATGAACCTGTCCCTGAAACCGATTACATCCCCGGGAACAGGAGACCCTTCAAGGTCCTCTGGTGGAGGATATTGTCCCACCGGAGGGAGTACAAAATATCCATATTCTGCCAATGTAATGTCAATAATAAGTAAAATCGTTTTATCCAGAATATTCATTTGCAGACCGGTTCAATCGTGCGCCCGGTTCCTAGCTCGGTATTGCGAGGGAGTGACACCCTCCATGCGTCGGAAAGCCTGGATGAAATAGGTCGGTGTGGAGAAACCGCAATCGTGAGCGACTTGGGCCACGGGCAGGTTCCCCGACACGAGGAGCGTCTTGGCGTGTTCCACCCTCAGACGGGTCATGTAGGCGGGGAATCCCATTCCGGTCCGGGCCTTGAAGGCGCGGGTGAAGGTCGAGGGGCTCATACCCGCCCACTTCGCGGCTTGGGGAAGACGGAAGACGTGACGATTGTCCGCCTCCAGACGGGCCAGCACGTTATTCAGGCGCGCGGCCTTCGCACCCTCCCTTGGACGTTGGAGAAACGCCTCCCACTCGGTCAGAACCCCGCGAAAGACCTCCAGCGACTCCCTCAAGGTCCTCGAGCGCTCCATTCGGGAGACCATCGGGGCGATCCTCTCCCTCAGGAACACGGATTCACCCGGATGACGCCGGACCGCCACATCCAGTATCGAGAATACCGTCTCCAGTAGATGCACCCGCACCGCCTCGGGCCTCAGGCGGGATCGGGCCAGGACGCCATCGAGATATCGGGCTCTCGCCATCGCGGTCCCTGCGGAGGACAGACGATCCATGGCCTCCACCAACCTCCCTCCCAACCGATGCAGGTCCTCCATCGAGGGTACCCGGTCCAAGGCCTCCCCACCTCCATGGATCACGATCGCGCGTCCCTCTTCGAGTCCTTGATTCATGGCCGCAACCGCCTCGATATAGGAGAGATGCATATCCTCGATGCCATGGGCTCCGCCCACACCGACGACAGCCCGCGTCCGGAAGGTCCTCTCGGCCCATGCACGGAGCTCTTCGGCCCGCTCGCGAATCTCCAGGCGCGCCTGGATGTCGCGCTTCCCCGCGTCCGCGGAGGTCAGCAGCACGGCGTTCCCCTCGAACTCGCCGCCGAACGATTGGGGCATGGTCCGGGCGAATCGAAAGATACCTCGCCGAAGCCCTTGATCCCGGATCATGGCGTCGACGGTGTCCCCGCTCCCCTCCGCGGGGGACGAGAAGGTCACGCCTATCACGTGGGTCGGGGTGCGCGTGATGCGGATCTCGGTCCTCACCCATTCGGGGATCCGGTCCGTCCAGGGGACCCACTCCAGCCGGTCCTTCCGGATCACCGATGGCAACCAGGTCACGTTGGGCAGGCACGCCGATACCATGCCGGCGCGAAGGGATTCCGCCTCCCGGAAGACCTGCCGAGGATCCTTCTCCTCCTTGATCCAGTCGGCCAAGAGCTCCAAAACCGCACGATACGCCCCCAGGGCCTCGTCCTCCAGGACGGGCGTTTGGAGCGCCACTCGCACGAAATCCAGGTATTCAGGGTCCAGCTGGGAGGGCTGCCGACCGGTGTACGCGCGCCACTGGGTGTCGATCGAGTCCCTCGTCAAGGGCATCCGCGAGAATTGACCCGACCAAAGGTGCGCCACGCACTTTCCCCCCTTCACGACGGGGATATAGAGGTCCGAGTAGCCCCCCCAGTCGCCCAGCACCGTCCGCTTCTCCCGGATCACGCGGCGGAAGTGTTTTGCGTGGTACGCATCGCGGGCTCCCCTTCCCCGGTACAACGCCTCATAGTTGTGAGGCGAATAATCGTGCCAGTAGCGGACCAAGGAACGCCAAGCGAGGGTCCCCACGGGGAGCAGCGAGACGTTGATCCCGAAATAGGAGGTCAGGAGGCCCTGGAGAACACTGTAAGCCTCCGTGCGCTTGATGGGCGCGAAGGGATCGGACGCTTTTCGGCGGGAGTGGGTCATGGCGACATTATGGCCGTCCGGGAAGTCGCCTTCAAATGGAAGTTGCTGTAAGCGGAGCGACCTCCATATAATTTGCGCCCAACCCGTCCCGGAGGTCCCTCGTGGTCGCACCCATCCTATTGGACACCGACATCGGATCCGATATCGACGACGCGATGGCGCTGGCCTACCTGCTGGCGCATCCCGATTGCGAACTTCTCGGGATCACCACGGTCACGGGCGAGGCCGAAAAACGCTGTCGGATGGCCAGCGCGCTCTGCGAACTCGCGGGACGCAAGGTGCCCATCCATTCGGGCATGGAGTCACCGCTCAAAGCCGTTCCACGACAGACCCAATGCCCCCAGGCCGAAGGCCTGTCCCGCTGGACCCACTCGACGGGCTTCGCCCCCGGCACGGCGGTCGATTTCCTCCGGGACGTCATCCGATCCCGACCGGGCGAGGTCACTCTCCTGGCGATCGGTCCCTTGACGAACATCGCCGTACTCTTCACCCGAAGCCCGGAGATTCCCCGACTGTTGAAGTCCCTCGTCCTCATGGCTGGCGCCTTCACGGACGCCTGTTCCAGGGGCACCCATATGGAGTGGAACGTCCAACTTGACCCCGAGGCCGCCGATATCGTCTATCGGGCCCCCGTTCCCCGTCTCCTCTCGGTCGGCCTCGATGTGACCACGCAGGTGGTGATGGACGGAACGAAGTTCCTCGACGAATGCGGGAAGCGCCGTCTCCTGGGGCCCGTGGCCGACTTCACCCGGGTGTGGTTGAAGGACAACGCCACGGTCACGTTCCACGACCCCCTGGCCGCGGCCCTGATCTTCGAACCCACCCTTTGCGGACTCTCGAGGGGCCGCATCACGGTGGAACTGGAAAGGGAGGGGTCTCAGGGCGCGACGTGGTTCTCGCCGGACGATCCGAAAGGTCCCCACGAGGTGGCCTGGAGCGTGGAAAAGGACCGTTTCCTGGAGCACTATTTCAGGGTACTGGAGTGATCCCCCTCACCCTACCCTCTCCCGCTAGTGGAGAGGGAGAAAAGGACCCTCTATGAACCGCATCACCATCGCACCCGCGAAGGACCGGTTCCTCCTGGACGGCAAACCCTGGTTCTACCTGGCCGACACGATCTGGAGCGCCTTCACCTCCCCCACCCTTCGTGAATGGGACGAGTACCTGGGGACCCGAAAGCGCCAGGGATTCAACGCCCTCCAGATCAACGTGCTTCCGCAATGGGACCGATCCGAACCGGGTCATGGCATCCCGCCCTTCCTCCGGAGGGACCGCCGTTTTGATTTTTCGCGCCCGAACCCCGCCTACTTCGACCATGCCGAAAAGATCCTGGAAGCCGCGGTCCGTCGGGGCTTCAAGCCCTGCCTGGCGCTCCTCTGGTGCAACTACGTCCCGGGCACCTGGGCCGCCAAGCACAAGGCCAATCCCCTGATGCCCCTGGGGGACGTCGCCGGTTATGTCACCCACGCCGCCAAACGCTTCGCCCGTTTCTCGCCCCTGTACATGGTGAGCGGCGACACGAACCTCGACTCCCCCCGCGCTCTTCGCCATTACCGTGCCGCGTTGAAAGCCCTGAAGGCCACGGACCCGAAAGCCCTCGCCACGATGCACACCTCCCCGATGCAGGAATACACTCGGGACCTGATGCGCAATATCGACTTCTATATGTATCAATCCGGACACACCGTGGACACGGCCATGCGGTTCTGCTGGGAGAACGCGGAGAAGCTGGCGGGAATGCCGGTGAAGAAACCCGTCGTGAACGGGGAGCCCTGCTACGAGGGCCATGGGTGGGGTCACGGGAAATACGGACGATACCGCGACTTCGACGTGAGGCGGGCCGCCTGGTCGAGCGTCCTCGCCGGGGCCAGGGCCGGCGTGGCCTACGGCGCTCACGGCGTCTGGGGATGGCACAAGCCGGGTCTTCCCTTCCCCGGGACGGCCTTCTCGGACACCCCCTATCCCTGGCGGGAAGCCCTGCGCTTTCCCGGTGTGAAGTCCACCGCCTTCCTCAAGTCCTTCCTCGAAAAACCCGGGATGCAGGACCTCGTACCGGCGCAGGGAATCCTGCGGGACCCGAAGCCCGGCATCCGGGCCGCCGCAAGCAAGGACGGCCGGCTCATGGTCATCTATGTCCCGTTCAACGCCGAACTGCGTCTCGCGGTGCGATCGAAGGACTATCGCATGCAATGGGTCCTCTTCCCGGACCGCCGAACAGTCCGGACCGAGGCCCTCGCGGAAGGCGCCGAAACCCGCGTGCGCATGCACGCGGGCCTTCAGGATGCGATCCTGATCGGCCGGAAGCGTTGACCCGCCTTCCAACGTCCGATGGGTCCTGAAAAAGAAGCGCCCGGCCCCACAGGGAGCCGGGCGTCGAACGACCTTCCGACTAGACTCCCTTCTTCGCTTTTACGGCCTTCTTGCAGGTATCACACGTGCACTTCTTGGCACTGCACGTGCCCTTCTTGCAGCAGGCCTCGCCGCAATCCTTGCAGACACACTTTCCGTCCTTCATGCAGGCCGCCGAACCGCTCCGGCAACACTTGCACTTGCAGTCCTTCGACGTGCATTGCCCGTCCTTCCCGCAAGTGGTCTTGCAATCCTTGCAGGTGCAATCCTTGTCCATCTGGCACCCCTTGAATTGCTTCTGGACGCAACAGGCACCTTTCGCGTACACGATCCCGGCGGCCGAGGCGAGGGTGAACACCAGGGCCAACAGGGTGATGAGTATCTTTTTCATGGTCTTCTCCTTGGGTCTGGAATGATGGATTCATGCGGCCGTGCTCGTCCGAACGGCCGGTCGGCCGGAAGGGACTTCCAAGGTCCTTGGGATCAGATGCGCAGGGGAGGACTATAACCAGGAGGGGATTTGGAACGCAGGACCACGTCCGGCAGGACCGGACCGGTCGCTACCTCGCTCGACTTGAACAGATCGGCTCTCGCCATAACCACGGGAGGAAGGACCTGGACCGATGGTCCCGGTACGGCCTTCTGGTCCATCGAGGCATGAAGGTGCAGGTCGGCCCCGCCGCAACACCCGTTTTCGCTCTCGTGACAGGCGACGCCCGTCCAGCGCGAGAACTCGTCGCAGGCGCAAGGCATGAGGACCGTCAAAAGGCCCGTGATCAGGATGATGCGAACGATGGATGCCAACCGGAACCTCCCTGTCCCTTGAAAACTAATCGCGATCGGACCGGAAAATCAAGATCCCGGCCTCAAGCGGCATCGGAAGGGCCCTTCGGTGCGGCTTTCCGGCTTCTCATCTTCCCCGCCAGGAGGGCCAACCCGGCGGCGCCCACCCCCAGGAGAAAGGCCACCACCAATGCGACGGCCAGGGGCGCCTGCAGGTTCCAGAAAAGGAATTTCACATAGACCGGCTCCATGTTCTGCATTGCGAAAAGGACCGCCACCAGGACCAGGAACCCGGCCGTGATCAAGTAAGCCATGTTTCCACCTCCGAATCCCATTATCGTTCCACGACACCCCTGAATCCACAACGACGCCCCGGATCCCCTGCAATCCGGCTCATTCCCCGGCCGCCTCGGCGGCCGCTTCGGCCAGTTCCGGATGGCCTTCCCGGGCGTAACGCCTTCCCAGTTCGCGATACTCCTCCGCGCTTCGTCCCGAAGGCGTCCCGCACTCGCCCATCAAGCGCAGGACGTCCGCCGAACCGGAAGAAACCCTGATTTCCCTCCTCAGGAAAACCCGCGCCATCTCGGGATAACCGCGTTCCAGGTAATGGGCCGCCAGGTTCAGGTATATGCCGGCCTGGCCCGGATACAACTCGAAGGCCCGACGGTAATGGGCCATGGCCCCGTAGAGGTCGCCCGCCTCCAAAAGAAGCCGGCCGCCCTGGACATGAGGTCGGGCGTAGTTGGCCGGATAGACGCGCACCGTGAACTCCGTCCCGGGCAGTTCCCGGGCTTCACGAAGCCCCCGCGTCCGAAGACCGGCTGCATTCCGCAGGACATCGCGGGACGCCTCCGCTGGATTCGTTGGCTCAAGGCCGAGTCGGCGGGAAATGCCCCAAGGGGAGAGC
>CAZGWJ010000104.1:0-8837 GCA_964529445.1 uncultured bacterium | reverse complement strand
TCCAAGGCCCTCCGGATCTCCCGGATCCCCGAACGAGCGTCATGACGGGTCTTGAACCCCAGGACTTTCCGGATCTTGTCGAAACCGACGTTGTAATTTCTCTTGTCCGGATCGTCCGGTACGGTCTCCAATTCCACACCCGGGATCTCCCCAGCGACCAGATCGGCCAGATCGGCGATCCTGTAGTTCTGGCTGTCGGAACCCACGTTGAATATCTCGCCCGACACCTTCTCGGTCGGCGACTCCAGCACCGTCCCGAACGCATCGGCGATGTCACGTATATGGACGAACGGGCGCCATTGTTGCCCGCCGCCCCTGACAATGATCTTCCTGTTCCTGTATCCGTGCAGGGTCATGACGTTGATGGCCAGGTCGAACCGCATCCGCGGCGAGAGACCGAAAGCCGTGGCCAATCGGAGGATGGTCGGATGGAAACGTTCGTTGGATAAGGAGAGGAGGTATTGCTCGGCGCGCAGTTTGCTGGCCGCGTAGATGGAAACCGGGTTCTTGGGGGAATCCTCCCGGAGTTTCGTATTGGTTCCTTCCCCGTAAACACTGCACGAGGAGGAGAACAGGAACCGAGGGATGCCCGCCTCCCTCGCTAGGAGGGCGAGATGGCAGGTCTCCCGGTAATTGACGGCCTCGGTGAACTCGGGATTGAGCTCGCAGGACGGATCGTTCGAGAGGGCCGCCAGATGGATGACCGCGTCGTACCCCTTGAGGATCTCGGGGCGTTTGCCGATGTCGCGGATATCCATTTGGATCAATTCAATTCGCTTCGAGCGCACCCATTCATCGATGGATTGACGCCCGAAGTAGAGCTTGTCGAGAACGGTGACCTGATATCCCCGGCGCAGGAGTTCAGGGACCATGACGGAACCGATATATCCGGCCCCTCCCGTGATCAAGACTTTTTTGAATTTCGAAGTCCGTTGGCGGGACATGTCACGTGCCTTTCGCGCGCTTAATGAATTCGTATATTATCACGGAAATCAAAGTGATTCCCAGGAATACGCCCGTGTTCCATGTCACGCCTTCCGCATTCCTGAATAAGTCTGAAAGATTTGAGCCGCCAATGATCGAGTGAATGAAATCACCCAAGTATCGATCGGCATGGATAACACGGAAATACACATGAATGAGAAACTGCCAGGCTATGGTGATCGAAACCACGATCGCGAAGACCCATCGGTAGATACCGCTTGTTGCCTCGATGTGCTCCGCCACGAAATGCAAAGACAGTAGTAAAAGCAGGAACTCCGTGCATGTTATATATCGAATATCATTTGTTCCCCCGCCGAAGTAATTCGTTCCCAACATAGAGGCCATGACCAACGGCCCCAATGCTGCCATAACCAGCATGAGCACTTGGAGGCAACCCCTTGTTCTCCACAATCTCCAGATGCCAAGGGGTGCCAAGACCATCAGCGGAGACATGATCAACATTCCAGCTCTGGGCTCGTTGCTCATTTCGAAAAGAAGACGTTTCAAGTGCCTCCAATCAGGCGCCGTCACGTTGCGGATCCCGTCATGTGCCAACGGATGAAACTGTGCCGCAAGCGCCATGGGATGGCCGAAACAGGACCATTGATAGAACCCCAGCACCGACAGGGGCAGAGAAAGTCCCGCCATCGAAGCCATGATCCGCGTTAAGGGTATGCTTCGAAAGGTGTAATACATAAACATCACGGGTATCAGAAGCACGGTATTCGGTTCCATCAGAAATGCCATGCCCGCCGACCACCCTGCAATTGTCGACCATCCAATCGAGGGGTTGTGATACTCCTTCGCGAGGGATACCAGACACAACATCACGAAAGCCGTAGAGGGTGCATGCGCGAACAAATGCACCGCGTATTTCCCCACATGGGTCCCGATCCCGAGCAAGAGGACAACACCCGGGGACCAGGCGCGAAACACCTGCGGTCCACCCAGAAACCAAAATCCCAGGATCGCAGCCATAACACCCATAAGGGCCGGAAAGACCCTCGTGAAAAACATTTTCGTCGTCTCTCTCATTCCCGCAGGGATTCCCGGAAGGGACGCGATCGCAGATCCCAACAGATAAAAAGGGAGAGCCAGAAATGAGGGTCCCGGATTTTTCGCGGAATAATGCCTTCCATCCCGATATGCTACATCGCCACCGGCAGGCCCGCGATATTCGTCGATAACGAATGTCCCGGAATCCGCCATGGCTCGGACCAGGGCATATTGGGAGCCTTGGTGCCATGAAAACGTGCGGTTTTCTCCCGATGCCATGAAATAACCGAATAATAGAATGGCGGAATATATGTACAACCTTTGCGAAAAGCTTCCGCGCATCATTATTCATCCAACCAAAGATGATAGATCATCGCCCTCTCAACAATCCTTGCGCCGAACGATTCATAGAAAAGAAGGGCCGGTTGATTTTCTCCCTGCGTCACGACACGCCATCTGCGACAACCCTGGCGTCGCATCCAGCGAAAGGCCTCGCCCATCAACAAGCGCCCAGTTCCCTGTCGGCGGGATTGGTAATCGACGGCGACCAGACCGATGAACCCCTCGTCACCTCTCCGCCCGACCGTGACCATGCCCGTCATGACCCCTCCCTGGGAAGCGGCATACACCGCCTCGGCCACCCGCCCCTCAAGGGAATTGATCATCCATTGGTGGTAGATCCTCTTGAAAACTTCCTTTGGGATCCTGGGGTCACGGTTGAAACGGGAATACAGCCCGCTTTGGCAGGACAGTCGGCCCCATTCTTCGGTAAACGGCCGTCCTAGTCCATCTAGAATTCCATTACGCTGCTCCTCCGTCGTAGGCTCGTCATCGGGAATCGAGCCGTTATAAACGACCCTCTCATACCCCGTGCCTCCGGACAAGGACGACCAGAAGCCACAGACCACAGCATCCTCCGATGGGGCCGAAACATAAGCTAGTCGGATGCCCTCGGAGCGCATTTCATTCATTAACGCTTCCACCGCAGGCCGGAGAGGTGAAGGCGGCTCCACCTGGGCCACCGGGAAGCCGAAGGCATCGGAGTCGAATTCGAGGCGCTTGTATCCCAAATTCCTGCTCCCGGATCGATCGGAATGAATATCTACAAACGATTTAGCGGTGGATCTTCTCGACGAGATACCGGGGCCGCTTCTGGACCTCGCCGAAAATGCGCGCCAGGTACTCGCCCATGAAACCCAGCAGGATGAACTGGATCCCGAAGAGCACCAGCATGATCGCGACGAAGG
This sequence comes from uncultured bacterium, assembly GCA_964529445.1. Taxonomy (GTDB): domain Bacteria; phylum Oederibacteriota; class Muellerivitia; order Muellerivitales; family Muellerivitaceae; genus CAZGWJ01. The sequence continues at coordinate 5,610 of CAZGWJ010000104.1, read as the reverse complement.
AAGTGAGACCCGAGATGTTGGTGCCGTGGACGATGCGGTAGGTCAAAAGCCATCCGCCGAGGGCCAGGCCCACGCCCGAGAAGAGATAACCCATCAAGCTGACGACCTGGATGGGGTATTCGGAGAAACCGATCATCAGGTTGACGGCGTAGCGGGCCAGGGCCACGAAGGAATACTTCGAACTCCCGTGCTTGCGGGAGGCGTGGCGCACGGGAACCTCGACGACCTTCCGGGTCAGGAGGTTCATGAAGGCCGTGATATAGGTGGACCGTTCCCCGTATTTCAGGAACCGGTCGATGAGCGGCCGCGAATGGGCCCTCAACATGCAGCCGTAATCGTGGAGTTTCACCCGCGTCATGCGGGAAATGAGCCGGTTGACGATGCGAGACGGGAGGGTGCGCAGGAAGGAATCGTGGCGCTGGCGCCTCCAGCCCGAGGCGATGTCATTGCCCTCGTCGATCGCCCGGACCAGAAGCGGAATGTCCTCGGGAAGATTCTGCAGGTCGGCGTCCAGGGTGACGATCACCTTGCCCCGGCTGGCCTCCAGCCCGGCCGTCACGGCCGGATGCTGGCCGAAATTGCGCGCCAGTTCCACCACGACCATCCCCCGGTGTTTCCGCCTCAACTGCAGGAGCAGTTCCAGGCTCCCATCGCGGCTCCCGTCATCCACGAAGATCGTCTCATAGGACCTTCGCATACCCTTCAGGGTGGCGTGCAGGCGCTCGCAGAGTTCCGGCAGGTTTTCGCGCTCGTTGTAGACAGGAACGATGACCGAGATGTCCACATTCACCCCCTCGACCGTCACACCATGATATCCGATTACTGCTTCGATCGGGACTTCTGCCCGGCGCAGAACAAGGATAAACCCACGGGACGGGGCAGGTACCGTTCGAAATGACGGGTGAAGGCCACGATCCGGTCGTACATCATCATGGGGCCTTTCGGAACCGTCGGCCGTCGCAAGACCTTCCCGTTCCACCACCAACCGAGGATGCCCAGGAGGTTGAGATAGCGGCTGAACTCGACCCGGAAACCCGCGATCCGCACCCGACTCTCCAGGTCACGCTTCCCGTAGCGGCGGAAATGCCCGTAGGTCTCGTCCATGGATCCGTAGAGGGAGGGAAGGGCTGGCACGAAGGCAAGGAGACGGCCGCCGAGCGGCAGAAGCCGGAAACAGTCCTTAAGAAGTGTCACGTCCGTGCGGATATGCTCCAGCACGTTGACACAGAGGATGGTGTCCGGGCGGAAACGCCGGAGTCGTCCCAAACCCTTCTCCAGGTCCACCCTCTCGAACCGGATACCCGGCACGCCCCGGTGACGGATCCGGGCCCTTTCCAGGTACTCACCGTGGATATCCACACCGAGGATCACCCGGCGCTTCCCTCCCGGACCGGAAAGAAGCCCCGTGATATTGCCGGTCCCGCATCCGATCTCCAGGACCCGGTTCCCCAGGAAGGGAGTCATCATAGCGGCGATCCAACGGTTGTAATGCACCGCATGTTCGAGATCGTCCAACGTCTTCCGCTGGCCGTCCCGGAGCGCCTTCCGTCTCAACCGCGTCCCTTCATTTCCGGGAGGCGATGGGAGGAGGCATGAAGCGAACGACTTTGTGCGCGCTCTTGAGGGAAACCCAGAGCCGACCCTGGGCGTCCATCGTGATGCCACAGGCGTTCTGGAAACCGCCTGGACGCTTGTAGATGGCGAGGACCTTGCCGTTGTCCGGGTTGATGCGCAAAACCGCCGCATCGCTCGCGTGGGTGACGAAGAGACTCCCCTGTCCCCAGACCGCGTAGGCGGACTCGCAACACTTCCCCTTCCACCCGGGGACCTTGAACGTGTATTGAAGTTCGCCCTTGGCGTTGTACTTCTTGATCCGGCGGTTCTCCGTGTCGCACACGTAGAGGTTGCCCTCGGGGTCCGTCGCCGAACCCTGCGGCTCGTGGAACTCGTCCTCCTTCGAGCCGGGACCCCGCCCGAACTCCTTCAGGAAGCGGCCCTCCGGGTCGAACACCTGGATCTTATGGTTCCCCGTGTCCGTGATGTATACGCGCCCCTTGCCGTCCCCGACGATGCCCCGTGGGCCGAAGAAACTGCGCTTCCATTGGCCCAGGAACTTCCCCTTGGAGTCCAGTTTCTGGACGCGGTAGTTGAAGGTATCCGCGACGAAGAGATTCCCGTCCGGATCCGCCCAGGCGATGGTGGGCTGTTCGAACTGCCCCTCCTTATCCCCCCGCTCCCCGATGACCCGAACCACGGAACCCTGCGCGTCGAAGACCTGGAGCCGATGGTTCCCGAAATCAGCCACCACGAGGTTCCCGTCCCGGTCCATGCAAAGACCCCACGGCTCGTTGAACCGCCCGGGTTCGGTCCCGTTACCCCCGACCTCGAGATCCACGGCCACCTCCATGGTCTTGGCGGCGCGAAGCTGCTTCCCGAGGAGGTCGATGCCCACGTAGGCGCCCATGACGACGACCGCCAGGCCGATCAGGGTCAGGAACACGCGTGCCCCGCGACCAAGCCCCTTCCCCTTTCCCTTCCTCGAGGGCTTCTTGCCCTTGGCGCCCTTTTTCGGTTCCGGCTTCTTGTCCTTCTTCTTGTCAGCCATCTCGATGCCTCCCGGTTTGCCTTCTCAAGACCCTGCCCGCCTCGCCGAATCGATCCAGACGGTATTGAACGAAGAAAACCCCCTGCTATTCGCCTCGCAGTTTCAGAAGCTTGGCCGCCCCGGCGTCGGAAACGAGCACGTTCCCGTCGGGGTCCACGGCCACGCCCAGAGGCACTGAGAAGAGGGGAACGCCCGAAGCGTCCTTCTCAATATCACCGAGCGGCTGTCCGTCCAGCTTGCACCGCAGCACCTTGCGTCCGCGACCATCGGTCACATAAAGGACCCCGCGACGCTTGTCGATCGCGAGGTGGGGCTCCATGTCGATCTGCTCGGGCGACCAGCCTTGAACAGGGAAGGACCTCAGGTGATCCCCCGCGTTCGAGAAGACCTGGATGCGGAAATTCAACCGGTCGGCCACATAAAGGTTATTCGCCTGGTCGACCGCCAATCCGATGGGCTCGTTGAACTCACCGGGTTTGGTGCCGCGGACGCCCCACATGCGGACCTTCTTGCCCTTGCCGTCGAACTTGAAGACGCGGTGGCGACCCGTGTCGGCCACGAAGATGTTGCCGTCCGCGTCCATCGCCACTCCGCGGGGAGCGAAGAACCCGTCCTCGGAAATCACGACCCGCTTGAAGCGCCCCTTGGTGCTGAAAACCTGGATGCGATGGTTCCAGGTGTCGGCCACGGCCACCTCGTCACCCGGTCCACAGGCCACATCATTGGGCTCGTTGAGCTTGCCCGGTGCGTTGTTCTTCAGGGCGTCGGGGTCACCCTCCGCCTTGGCGAAGCCGCCGAAATCGTCGACGAACTTGCCGTCCGCACCCCGGAACTTCTGGATGCGGCTGTTCCGGCTGTCGGCCACGTAGAAATCCCCCTGCGCGTCGAAAGCCACGCCGCGGGGATAACTGAACTGGCCCTCTAGGGCTCCGGCGCTCCCCCCCGAGAAGAGGACCAGTCCCGCCTGGGCGGGTGCGCCGAAGATCACCGGTTTGGGCCGGGGTCCCATCATCGTGAGGAGCGCCCCGACGGCTACGAGGACGAGGATGCCGGCAAGGATCCAATCCTTCCGGGCGATGTTCAGATCTTTCAGCATGGGTCTTCCCTCCGTGCGGTTGGTTGGTTCAAGGGGCGATGCGATAGAGGGTGGCGCCGGCGTAGTTGAACACCGGGGCCCCCATCTGCGGGAACTTGTCCAGCCCCGCCATCTGGGTGTTGTACTTCTCGCGCTCGAGGTTGCCCACGAACACGTACTCCACGCCGTATTTCTTCAGGAGTTCCATGGCCCGGCCCACCTCGGTGGTGGTGTAGATGGTGTCCACGTCCTCCCGGCGCTTCATGACGGTGTCGTCGGCCTTGCCGCCCCGGACCGCGGGCTTGTCCCACGACCCGCGCCATTGGGCCTCGTGGAAATCCCATCCCAGGATGGTGGGATAACCCGTGTAGGTGGCCAAGCGGGCGTATTGGCTGTAGGACCCGCCCCACGCCTCAAGGATGACCGGCACCCGGTTGCCCTTGGGTGCCACGTTCTTCCGGATCCATTCCACGGCCTGGGCGCTCGGCTGGTCGTTCATCTTGAAGGAATTCGCGCCGTCGAGGGTGCGAACCGCGGTCGAGGTGCCGGCCATTCGGGCCTTCACCGTCATGGTCGGATACAGCAAGGCGGCCAGGAGGGCCAAGCCCGCGAAAACGCCCCAGGACACCCTCTTCAGGGTGTTCCAGGACGGCCATTGCGCCTCGAACAACCACTTGAGAAGCGGAGCGGAGGCGATGGCGAAGAGCAGCCAGGCCTGGTAGTGGAACTTGAAGACGGAATTCATCCGGTACAGGTCGCCGGAATCGAAATGGTCGCGGATATACAGCACCTCGCAACCGGCGATCAGCAGGAAAGCCAGCATGGCGAGAAGCGTCCCGAAGACCATCTCCTTGCTTTCGCTCCTGGCCGTGAGGGAAACGAGACCCAAGTACACGAAGAAGAGCGAGACGAGCAGGACCGAGAGGTCCAGTTTGCCGAGCGTCAATCCCACGGCCGCGGCCACGACGCCGCCCAGGACCGCCCACCCCTGCCATGGAACCTTCTCGTTGGAAAGCCACAACGAGGACTTCTGGAGACCCGCCCGTAACTTTTCGACGGGCAGGGGCGTCACCTCGACGTCCGCGCCGGACTCCAACTCGCCGCCGCAAAAACCGCAGAACCTCTTCCCGGACCCTTCCCGGCCGCAGATGACGCATTCCAGGACATCACCCGATTTCCGGCCGCGCCGCCCCTTGTCGAGGCGTGACGAGACGGCCCTGCCGGCGATGACCGGCATCACGATCAGCAGGAAGAGCCCGAAAAGCACCAGGAGGTAGTACAGGTCGGTCCGATCCTTGACCAGATTCAGACCCTTCGCCTGGGACTGGAACTTCAGGTAGAACGGCAGGTATAGGAGGAAAGCACCGGCCACGATCGGCAGTCCCACGAGGGCCAGGTTCCTGAACCACGCCTTGGTGGCCTCCCCCATGGCCCACAACTGCTGCAGAGCGAGGCAGAATCCCAGGAGAAGGAGCATCGTCGGGAAATCCCAGGAATTGAGGAATCCCATGGACCCGAACGCGGCGGCCACGAGCACCCATTGCGCGATCTGCCAGGGGCGCCGGCCGCCGAAGACCTCGAGCCCCGCCCGGGGCGCCTTCAGGGTGTTCAGCGCGAGGGCCACCACCAGGAGCACGAAGGGGATGGCCATGACGTGGGGATGGAGGTCGGAGAGGAAATAGGAGAAGGCCGGGAACTCGTTGATCATCTTGTCGGCCTTGCCGACCGGGATGATCCGGGACGCCTGGAAATAGTCCCAATAATGCTTCAGGGGCGAGAACAGGAAGGCGAAGGCGCCGTCGAGTCCCGTGACGGCCTTGGCGTCTGCCGGGAAGTTGTAGTACGGGATACGCAGGTCGCCGTACTTGAAGGACTGGCCCACGCGATGCCAGAAGTCCATGTTGCCCAGGACCGTCACGGCGGCCGCCGA
>CAZGWJ010000103.1:0-8884 GCA_964529445.1 uncultured bacterium | reverse complement strand
GCATGCGCGCTCCAATGAGGAATGATGAATTAGGAATGAGGAGTTACGACAAGTTGTTCAACTCCCGGATCCTGTCGGATGATGTAATGAAATGGGGTTTCCTTTGAGTCACTTTCTGGATGACGACAAGCCGCACGACCAATGCGGGGTTTTCGGCGTTTACGGGCACCCCCAGGCGGCCACGATCACCTACCTGGGGCTTCATGCCCTCCAGCATCGGGGACAGGAATCGGCCGGGATCTGCACCTACGAGGACGGCCATATCCACACGCACAAGCGCATGGGGCTCGTGGCCGACGTGTTCGACGAGAACGTCCTCAAGACCCTGACCGGACAACATGCCATCGGGCATGTGCGGTACTCGACGACCGGTTCCTCGGTCTCCCGGAACGCCCAGCCCATCTCGGTCGAATACGGCCGCGGCAATCTCGCCATCGCCCACAACGGGAACCTGGTGAACGCCCGCCGCATCCGGGACGAACTGGAGGCCCGGGGTTCCATCTTCATCTCTACGGTCGATTCCGAGGTCATCGTGCATCTGATCGCGCGCAACCCCAAGGCCGCCAATTTCGAGGAATCGCTCATCGAGGCCGTCCGGCAGGTGCGCGGCGCCTATTCGCTGCTCATCCTCTCCGACGAGGGTCTCGTCGGGATGCGGGACCCGAACGGATTCCGGCCCCTCTGCCTGGGCAGGATCGACGGGGCCTGGGTGATCGCGTCCGAGACCTGCGCCTTCGACATGATCAACGCCAAGTACGAGCGCGACGTGGAACCGGGCGAGATCGTCATCATCAACGAGAAGGGGCTTCGGTCCCTGAAGCCCTTCCCGCCCGCGGAGCCGGCCCGCTGCATCTTCGAGTTCATCTACTTCTCCCGGCCGGATTCCTCCATCTACAAGACGCCGGTCCACAAGGTGCGCAAGCGCCTGGGTCGGATCCTCGCCAAGGAAGGTCCTGCGGTCGCCGATGTGGTGGTGCCGGTGCCCGACTCCTCCAACATGGCGGCCACGGGCTATGCCGAGGAGTCCGGGATCCCCTACGAGATGGGCCTGATCCGCAACCATTATGTCGGCCGCACCTTCATCGAGCCCGACCAGGCCATCCGCGATTTCGGGGCCCGGCTCAAGTACAATCCCGTGCGGGATTCCCTGGAGGGGAAGCGGGTCGTCCTCATCGACGATTCCATCGTCCGTGGCACGACCATGCGGAAGATCGTGAAGATGATCCGCAACGTGGGGGCCCGGGAGATCCACCTGAGGATCACCAGCCCCAAGATCATCTCGCCTTGCTTCTACGGCATGGATTTCCCGAGCCGCAAGGAGCTCATCGCCGCCACCCATACGATCGAGGAGATCCAGACCTATCTGAGGGTGGACAGCCTGCGTTATCTCTCGGTCGAGGGGCTCATGAAGGCCGTCGAAGGGACACCCCAGGGTCATTGCACGGCCTGTTTCACCCAGAAATACCCGGTGCCTTTCGACGAGGGGACCGAGAAATTCATCCTCGAGAACAAATGCTAGCGGGATGCCGGAAAAGTTCTTTCGGCACCCCGGCCGGGGCGGTTTCGGCGACGGGATACGAATGAAGCAACCAGGGGGCGAATCGATTGGCCAAGAGCATCACCTATAAATCCGCCGGGGTGGACATCGACGCGGGCAACCGCACGGTGGGACTCATCCGCAGGGCCGTGAAGGGCACGCATACGAAGGCCGTGCTGGCCGACATCGGACTCTTCGGGGGTCTTTTCGAGTTCGACAAGCGCAAGTGGAAGCGGCCCGTCTTGGTGGCATCCACCGACGGCGTGGGGACCAAGGTGGCCATCGCGGTGGCCATGAGGAAGTTCAAGACCGTCGGGCGTGACATTGTCGGTCATTCCATCGACGACATCCTCGTGCAGGGGGCGAAGCCTCTCTTCTTCCTCGATTACGTGGCAGGCGGGAAGCTGGTTCCGGAAATCGTGGCCGATATCGTCTCCGGCATGGCCGCGGAATGCCGCGCCAACGGGTTGGCCCTCATCGGCGGGGAGACGGCCGAGATGCCCTCCACCTACCGGCCCGGGGACTACGACATCGCCGGTACCATCGTGGGAGTGGTCGAGAAGTCCCGCATCATCCGGGGCCAAGGCGTGAAACCCGGGGACGTGGCCATCGGCCTGCCCTCCGTCTCCCTGCATACGAACGGGTATTCCCTGGCACGCAAGATCGTGACGGGGGTTTGCGGCCTGAAATACACCGATCGCGTCCCGGAACTGGGGGGGGTCATCGGCGATATCCTGCTCGTTCCCCACAAGAGCTATTTCAACGAGATCCACCCCGTCCTGGACAAGGTGGAGATCAAGGCCATGGCCCATATCACGGGAGGCGGCCTCATCGACAATCCGCCGCGCGTCCTGCCGGAGAACTGCCGCCTCGTACTTCGAAGGGGCTCCTGGATGATCCTGCCCATCTTCGATTGGCTGGTCGCAAAGGGCCGCGTGCCGGAGCAGGACGCTTATCGGTCGTTCAACATGGGGATCGGTATGGTCCTTCTCACCGCGCCCCGGAACGCCGATCGCGCCCTGCGTTTGTTGAAGGCGCGGGGTGGCCATCCTGTCGTGATCGGGGAGGTCCGCCGGGGAGCGAAGGGCGTGGACATCGTTTGAGCTGGATTCGAGGGTGGGCTACTGGGGGACGGGTCCTCGAGGGTCCCGTGCGAAAGCCGGGCGATAGGCCCGCCCTCTTCGCAACGCCATGACCTTGGGACGGAAGGTTTTTTGGATCGTCGGAAGTCTTGCGTTCCTATTCGTCGCCGCGAAGCTTTCGTTGCGGACCCCTGGCCCGGCGGAACGGGAACGACGATCCGGGTCTGCTTCGATGACGAACGGGGAGGCGGTTTTTCCCGAAATCGCCGCGGACCCGTCGCTGGAGCAGAGGAACGTCAAGACCGCCATCCGGCATTTTCCGAAAGACGCCCGGCTTTATCGACGCCTGGGAAACGCCTTCGTGGAGCAGGGGGACCTCGGGGCGGCCGAGGGCGCCTATCAGAAAGCCATCCAATGCGATCCGGCGGATGCGGATTCGTACCTCAACCTGGGCAACGTCTATTTCCTGATGTCCTCGGAGCGCCCGGAGAAGATCGAGTCGGCCGTCCGGATCTACCGAACGGCGGTCCGTCTGGCACCCGACGATCCGGAGCCCCGCATCAACCTGGCCTACTCGCTCTTCGCGCAGGGGAAATCGACGGAGGCCCTCGGGGAACTGGAACGGGTCCTGGAGTTGGAACCGGGGCATGAACGGGCGAAGGACCTGAAAAGACGGATCCAGCCATGAAGGGATGACGATGGAAGCGCAAGCGCTCCGACAACCGAGGATGAACGGCTGGGCCCTGGCCATCGACCGGGCGCCCCAGTTTTTGTCCCTCATCCTCCTGTTCTTTCTTCCGTTCATGACGCAGGTCCGGGCCGCCGATCCGATCCTCATCAAGAAGATCCTGGTTTCCATCCTTCTTCCCTATGTCCTCGTCTTCTGGCTCCTCAAGCCGCTCGTGACGGGAAGATGGGTCGTCGTCCTGGTGCCGGCCTTCCTGCCGGGGGCTTTTCTCCTCATCTGGTGTGCCGCGACGATTCCCGCATCCCCGTTTCCCCAAGCCGCCTGGAGCGCCTGGACGGATTGGATGTGGGTGCCTCTTTGGTTCTTCCTCCTGACACAGACCTGTCACGAACTCTGGCGCGCGGAAAACTTGCTTTTGACCTTCATGACGGGGGCCTTCGGAGCATCCCTCTGGGGCATCGCCCAGGCCTTGCGATGGACGACCGGGGAATGGCAGGAGGCTGTCCTGCTGCAGTTCGCGGGACGTGTGGTCTCCGGAATGGGTCGTCCGGAGTATTTGGCCGGGTTCCTGCTGATCGTATGGCCGGTCGCGTTGGCCTTGATGTCCCGCGCGAGGTCGCGTTTCGCGAAGGTTTACTGGGGAACGACCCTGGTTTCGACCTTCGCCTGCCTGTTCCTTACGAAGAGCGAGAATGGTTGGCTGGGCGCCGTCGCGGGCGTTCTGATCTTCTCGGCCCTGATGCTTCGGGACCGCAGGGCTTTCGGCCGTGGCTGGTTTATCCTGGGCGCGATGGCCCTTCTTCTCGCGGGCTCCGTGTTCACGGGTCCGATGGCCCTGGCACTCCAGCGGACGTTCATTCCCGGGAACGAGAAGGTCCGGCAGATGACCTCCTTGTGGGAGGGGGCCCGTTCGATCGCGATGGAGAGGCCGCTGATGGGGTCGGGTTTCGGGACCTTCCGGGCCGCTTTCCCGGAGAAATGCCCCGTCTCGATGGCCATGCGGCAGACGAAACGAATGTTCCACTTGCCCCACCCCCAGAACGTCCTGTTCGAGTGGTGGAGCGAGGTCGGATTCGTTGGATTGGCCTTGCTTCTGGCCTTTTGGGTGGCCGTGGCTTGGCCTTGGTGGAAACTCTTCCGTGGGAACGCCATCCCGGCCCCGCTGGGCGCGGCATTCTTCGCCGCCCTGGGAGGGAACTTCGCGGGCAATCTGTTCGGGTCCGACCACGGGTTGCCATCCACCCTCTTGCCCCTTCTCTTCCTGGGGGCCTTGGCTGTCCCCCTGTCCCAGCGCTTCCTCGAGCTTCCGGGATATCCGGTCCGCCGGATCGAGTGGAAGACGGGTCCCTGGAGATGGTTATTCGCCCTCGCGGCTTTCCCGGCCCTCTTCTTCGCCGTCGCGGGCACAAGGGAAGGTTTGAACCGCGCCTGGGGCGGTATCGAACTTCGCAAAGGGTGGAGCATCGCGGGTCCGGGCGAGTGGGACCGGGCGATCCCTCATTACGAGAAGGCCATGCGACTCGATCCGGGATCCGTCGATCCCCCCTATTTTCTCGCCGTCGCCCTCAGCGAGAGGGGTCGTCCGGAGGGGATCAAGAAGGCCCTTGAACTCTACGACCGGGTCGCCGCCCGGGAACCCGATTACATGATGCTGCACCTGCAGAGGTACAAGGCCCTGGACCTGATCTATCGCGAGGAGGAAGCGGCCCGCGCATTCATCCGCGCGGTGCAACTGGAGCCCCTCCTGATCACGGAATCACGGGTGTACCAAGCGGCGCGGGACAGGATGTCGACGGGGAATTTTCGTGAAGCCCGGGTGGCCTACGAGGACCTGCTGAAGACCTATCCGGGAAATCCGCTTCTGTGGATGGACCTCGGGAACATCCGGTTCCGGATGGAAGACACGGAGGGGGCTATCGAGGCGCTGGAACGGGCCGTGGCCCTGAACCCGGAATACGTCGACGCCCTCCGCGCATTGGGGAAGGTCGCGGCATCGGCGGGAAGAATCGATGTCTCGCAACGGGCGTTGGGTCGACTCAGGAAACTGTTCCCGGGACAGCCCTGGGTGGAAAACTACGCCCGGGAGATCGGCCTTTTTCCGGGATCCGATCCGGGAGCCGGACAATGAGGCGCATCGCCGTATTCGCCTCCGGCGGCGGATCCAACCTCCAGGCGCTCCTGGATGCCCAGGATCGTGATGGCTTCGACGGTCGTATCGAGTTGGTGTTCTCGAACGTGATAGGTTCCGGCGCCCTCGATCGCGTGAAGGGTCGGGGGGTCGCTACGCTGTGCCTCCCCAGCCGCGGGTTCGAGGGTTCGCGGGAGGAGTACGATGCTCAGGTGCTGGCGGCGATGGAGGCGAGCGGTATCGACCTCGTGTGCCTGGCCGGTTACATGAGGATCCTCACGCCTGTCTTGGTGCGCCCCTTCCGCGACCGGATGCTGAACATCCACCCGGCGCTCCTGCCGAAGTACGGGGGGGCCGGTTTCTACGGCCATCATGTGCATGAGGCTGTCCTGAAGGCCGGCGAGAAGGAGTCGGGAGCGACCGTCCACTTCGTGGTCGAGAAGACCGACGCCGGGCCGATCCTCCTGCAGGGGAAGGTTCCCGTGGAGCCCGGGGATACTCCGGAATCCCTGGCCGCGAGGGTATTGCGGGTCGAGCATACCATCTACCCGGAGGCCGTACGGCTCGTGTGCGCGGGACGGGTCCGGATCGTCGGGGACCGGGCGGAGATCATCGGGCCCTGAAGTCGGGGGCGAACGAAACCAAGGGGGACGATATGGCGGAAGGTTTGGTGAAGGTGAGAAGAGCGCTTTTGAGCGTTTCGGACAAGACGGGACTTCTGGAGTTCGCGAAGGGGCTCTCGGCCCATGGGGTCGAACTCATCTCGACCGGCGGGACTTCGAAGCTCCTCAAGGACAACGGGTTGTCCGTGAAGGACGTCTCGGAGGTGACGGGCTTTCCCGAGATGCTCGATGGGCGGGTCAAGACCCTGCATCCGGTGGTGCACGGGGGGCTCTTGGCCCTTCGCGGCAATCCTGAGCACGTGGCGACGATCGAGAAGCACGGCATCCGGCCCATCGACCTGGTGTGCGTGAACCTCTATCCCTTCGAGGCCACGGTGGCGAAACCCGGCGTGGAACTCCACGAGGCCATCGAGAACATCGACATCGGTGGGCCTTCCATGATCCGCTCGGCTTCCAAGAACTACCAGAGCGTCACCGTGGTCGTCTCCCCGGCCCGTTATGCCGAGATCCTGGATGAGATGGGAAAGAACGACGGGGCCACCTCGTTCCCCCTTCGGGAGCGCCTGGCCATCGAGGCGTTCGGTGCCACGGGTCGCTACGACGGCATGATCCACAACTACCTCCACGCCCGATTGGGGGGCGGCGGGATGCCGGATGTCTTTTTGGCTTCGGGGATCAAGGTGCAGGAGATGCGCTACGGGGAGAATCCCCACCAGAAGGCGGCTTTCTACCGCGAGTCGGCCGCGGCGCGTCCCGACATCGCCAACGCAAGGCAGCTGCAAGGCAAGGAACTCTCCTACAACAACATCATGGATGCCGACGCCGCCCTGGGACTCGTCAAGGAGTTCGACGGGCCTGCGGCGGTGATCATCAAGCACACCAATCCCTGCGGGGCGGCCGTCGCCGACGATGTCCGCACGGCTTTCATCAAGGCCTTCGAGGCCGATCCCCTCTCGGCCTTCGGGGGCATCGTGGCGCTGAACAGGCCCGTGGACGAGGCGGCGGCGAAATGCGTGCTCGAGAAGCTGAGCTTCTTCGAGATCATGTTGGCGCCCTCCTACGACGCGGCCGCTCTGGCCGCGTTCGCCGCCAAGAAGAACCTGAGGGTTCTGGCGGTGGAGGGGCTCGGCGGTACGAAGGCCGTGATGCCCGGATACAACGTCCGCCGCGTGGAGGGCGGGTATCTCGTGCAGGAGTTCGACCAGAACGTCGAGGACGCGTCCGGGTACAAGGTGGTGACGACGAACAAGCCGGATCTTTCCCTGCAAAGGGACATGGAGTTCGGCTGGAAGGTCGTCAAGCACGTGAAATCCAACGCCATCGTGCTGGTGAAGGACGGCGTGACCCTCGGGGTCGGCGCCGGGCAGATGAACCGGGTGGGGTCCCTGGAGATCGCGATCCGGCAGGCGGGGGAGAAGACGAGGGGTTCCGTGATGGCTTCGGATGCGCTTCTGCCCTTTCGGGACAGCGTGGATGCTTGCGCGAAGGCGGGCGTGGCGGCCATCATCCAGACGGGCGGCAGCGTCCGGGACGCCGAGGTCATCCAGGCCGCCGAGGAGCAGGGCATCCCGATGATCTTCACGGGTTTCCGGCATTTCAGGCATTGAGGCGGGTACGTCAACGCTGCCCTTCGGGTTTTGAGGTCGCGACGCGAGCCCGTCGGGAAGGTCGGCGTTACGCCTGTCCAGGGGAGGTTGGGCGATGAAGATTCTGGTGGTTGGGGGCGGGGGAAGGGAACATGCCATCGGTCATGCCTTGTCGCGGTCACGGCATCGGCCGGAGCTCTTCTTCGCGCCCGGCAATCCGGGCACGGCGCTCCTCGGCTTGAACGTGTCCATCGGGGCGGAGGACATTCCCGGCCTCCTGGCATGGGTGAAGGCGAACCGGCCCGACCTCGTGGTGGCGGGTCCCGAGGCGCCTCTGGTCCTCGGCTTGTCCGACGAGGTGGGAGGGCTCGGAATCCCGGTCTTCGGGCCGGTCAAAGCGGGCGCGCGGTTGGAGGCCAGCAAGGACTTCACGAAAACTCTCCTGATTGAAAGCGGCGTTCCCACGGCGGGAAGCGCCACGTTCACGGAGCACGCGGCGGCCTTGTCGTACCTCAGGGAAAAAGGCGCCCCGGTCGTGGTGAAGGCCGACGGTTTGGCGGCGGGCAAGGGTGTCACGGTCTGCCTGGACCTCTCCTCGGCGGAACAGGCCCTCGACGAGGCCATGAACCGGCGCGTGTTCGGGGAGGCCGGGTCGAAAGTGGTGATCGAGGAATACCTGGAGGGCGAGGAGGCCTCGATCCTGGCTTTCACGGATGGGGAAACGGTGATCCCCATGCAAAGCGCCCAGGATCATAAGAGGGTTTTCGACGGGGACCAGGGACCGAACACCGGCGGCATGGGGGCCTATTCACCGGCCCCGATCATGACGACCGACCTGGAAGGGGAAGTGCTCGAACGCATCCTGAATCCCACCCTGGCGGGATTGCGCAGGCGCGGCATCGCCTATCGGGGTGTTCTCTACGCGGGTCTCATGATTACGAGGTCGGGTCCCCAGGTCATCGAATACAACTGCCGGTTCGGGGATCCTGAGACCGAGGTGGTCCTCCCGCGCCTGAAGACGGATCTGGTCGATATCTGCATGGCCTGCTCGCGGGACGGCTTGACGGGGACCCGATTGGATTGGGACTCCCGGGCCTGCGCCGGTGTGGTGATGGCATCGGCAGGATATCCCGGGTCCTACGGCAAGGGGCGGGTGATCGAGGGGCTCGACGAGGCCGGCCGGGTGAAGGATGCCTGGATCTACCATGCTGGAACGACCGTGCGGGACGGGAAGACGCTG
>CAZGWJ010000102.1:0-8891 GCA_964529445.1 uncultured bacterium | reverse complement strand
CGATAGCATCGATGGCGGGCGAAGAACGGCGAAGTTTTCTCGGTAAGGTCGCCGAGACAGAATGTCAGTAATTGCGAATTTTAAATTGCTAATTGCACATTGCCGTTCGGGCCGTCGACTCCCAACTCCTAACCCTTCGACACATTATCACTGGTTTATGGTTGCTCAGGGCCAGCATTGCTGGCTTCTAACTCCGCGGCGTCCCAGTCGCCGCGCCCTGAGCGACTGGAAGGAGTCGAATGGGCTAATCTTCGTTTGTTTGTTAGAATGTGGTATGCGTTTCTATTACAACCGGCCGTTCAAGCGCCTCCTGCTCCTCCTTTTGAAGCTCCTCATCGGGCGCAAGCCCCTGGACCCCGCCTCCTTCAAGACGGAGGACTGTGCCCGGATCCTCGTCATCCGCCAGCACGATTACATGGGCGATTTCCTGCTCTCCATCCCCGTCCTGCGGGCCCTGCGGGAGAAATTCCCCTGCGCCCACATCGGCCTGGTAGCGCGCGAATACTTCGCCAAGACCGTCTCCCACAACAGTGAGTTCGACGAGCTCCTGGTCTACCGGAAGAAGTGGGGCAACGGGACCTTCACCCGTTTCCTGCGGCAGTTGCGGGCCGGTTGGGACCTCTGCGTGGTCCTGAACACCGTGAGCCACTCCCTCACGAGCGACCTGTTGGCATGGGCATCGGGCGCGAAGCTCATCCTGGGCCCCGGGGATTCCGTCGTGGGCGACGGCTTGCCGCGCCAGTTCCTCTACAACCTGCGCTCCCCCGTCGCGCGGGGCGTGCGGCACGAGACCGAGCGCAACCTCGATATCGTACGCGCCATCGGGGCCGACACGGACGACCTCTCCCCCCACATCCGGGTGAGCGACCTGGAGAAAGAACGCGCGCGCCATTTGCTGGACCGGCTGGGGAGGAAGAAGGGGGCGCGTCTCATCGGCATGCACCTGGGCGCTGGAAAACCGGAGAATCGATGGCCCGTCGAGCGCTTCGCGGATTTGGCCTCCAAGCTCTACGACGAGGGCAAGGTGCACCTGGTGGCCACGTTCGGCCTGGACGAGGAGGGGCTGGGCAAGAAGTTCCTGGCCTCGGCCCATGTGCCCTGCCTCTGGGGCGGAGCCCCGCCGGTCCGGGAACTGGCCGCCCTCTTCGCCGAGTACGACGCCATCGTGGTGAACGACACGGGCATGCTGCATCTGGCCGCCGCGGTGGGAACGCCGCTCGTCGGGATCTTCGGCCCCACCGATCCGGAGCGTTTCAAGCCCCTCGGCCCTCACTTCCTCGCCGTCCAGGCCCAGGACCACCGCGTGGAATCGGTGACCGTTGAAATGGTACTGAGCGCCTTGCGCGAACTCCCGCAACGGAGACACGCGCACGGCAGTTAGGAATTGACGGCTTTCATCATTCGAGCATCTGATCTATCATGACCCCTGCATCATAATTTCCAATTGCGCATTCCTCGTTTCCGTCAGGAGTATCCCATGAAACTTCCCTCCGTCCAGTACGTCACCGACAACGCCGCGAAGACCTTCCTCCGCTTCCCCTACGCCCTGATCGTATCCATCGCGGCCTGCCTCCTTTCCTGGTGGCTGGTGGACCAGCACGACATCGAACCCGAATGGACCAAACTGCTCCTGACCCTGTCCCTGGGGATCCCCCTGATGCTGTCCCTCATCCTCCTGCGGGAGAGGCCCCCCTTCACGAAGCGGCTTCCCTCCTGGATCTACGGTCCATTCGGGTTCCTGCTGATGGGTCTCCTGTTCACCACCCTGTACCTCCACCCCGCCCCCAACTACTCCATCTATTACGTCCAATGGCTCGTGCCTTCCATCGTGCTGGTCACATTCGCGGCGTTCTTCGGTTACGGGGAAGTCAACGGATTCTGGCACTTCAACCGGCGACTGGCCACCCGTATCCTCCTGTCCCAGATCTACACCGGGGTATTCTTCGCCGGCATCTCGGTGGCACTCATGGCGATCGACAAACTGCTGGGCGTGGACATCGACCATGAGGTCTACATACGCCTCTGGATCTTCGCGGCCTACGTGTTCTTCCCCTGGCATCTCCTGGCGGGGATCCCCGACGACTACCATGACCTTCAGCAGGACCATACCTACCCCAAGGCCCTGAAGATCTTCACCCAATACCTGCTGGTCCCCCTGGCCACGGTCTACTTCCTCATCCTGTACGTGTACATGGGCAAAATCCTCGTCACCCAGGTGTGGCCCTCGGGCTGGGTCGCCTGGCTGACCACCTCCGCCTCCGTTCTGGGACTCGTCACCTTCCTCCTGTTCTTCCCCATCCGGGACCAGGAGGGCAATTCCTGGATCGCCAAATACTCGAAGGGGTTCTGCATCAGCGCCTTGCCCCTTCTCGGGATGTTGTTCGTCTCCATCTTCAAGCGCATGGACCAGTATGGGCTCACGGAGCGCCGCTACTTCCTGATCGTACTGGCCCTCTGGCTCACCGGCATGTTCCTCTACTTCATCCTCTCGAAGTCCCCGGACATCCGTTGGGTGCCCGCCACCTTCTGCGCCGTGGCGGTCTTGACCTCCTTCGGCCCCTGGGGCGCCTACGACGTGTCCTTCAAGAGCCAGAGGGCTCGCTTGAAGGGATTGCTGGAGAGGAATGGGATGCTGGTCGCCGGCAAGGCATCGAGGGCCCCGAAGGAAGTGACTTGGGAGGACCGAAAGCAGATCAGCGCATGCCTGGACTACGCGGGCGAATACCACGGACTGAAGCGTCTTCAACCCCTGTTCCAGGAGGATCTGGGCCCTGCCGCCGACCAGGCGCAAAAGAACCGCTGGAACAAGAGCGAGGCCACGAAGCGAGTGATGGATCCCCTGGGTCTGGAATACGTCACGGCCTACGCCTCCCCCGAGGGTGGCGTCAAATACTTCAGCTACACCGTCAAGGGGTCAGGTCCCGTCGAATTGAACGGGTATTCCCGGGTCCTGCATTTCAGTTTCTACTGGAATCGGGTCCAGCCCTGTTCTCCCCATGGATGGCAGGTTTCCCTCTACTCGGAACCCGCTTATACGATCCGTCTTTGCGCCGATGGAACCGAACGGTTGGGCCCCTCACTGGATGGACCCCTCAAGGAGTTGCTGGCGCGGTATCCCGGCGGCAACAACCCGGACATACCCCAGGAGTTATTGACCGTCGAGGGGAACGGCATGAAAGTCTGCTTCCAGCAGCTGAGTGGTAATCGGGGAGAAGGCAACAAATCGTTCGTTTCCATCAACGGTAGCGGGATCCTGCTTTTGAAATAACAGGTCTTAAGCGGTCACCATCCGTCCGCCCATTCGTCCAAAGAAGAGGAAAACGCAATGCATCGGGGAGAAAGACCATGATCACCCTTAAAGTCAGGACGCTTTTCGCCGCCCTTCCGGCGCTGGCGATACTTCTATTACTGTCAACCGGATGCGGCAACCCCTACCGCAAGAACTACCTCTCCACCCTCGACCAGTGGCCCGGGAAGACCGCGCGTCTCCTGCCGCCCGGCGGCCCGCCGCGTCTGATCTCCTCCTCCGACGTGAAGTCCGACTCCATCGCGATGCTCGAGAACGGCTACTTGATGGTCGGACATGCCGCCTTTCGCGGGGCCCGCATCGACGAGAAGCAGGCCCTGGAGCAGGCCCGCTCCGTGGGGGCCGCCGCCGTGATGGTCGACAAGCGCTTCGTCAACACGGTTTCGGAGAGCATCCCCATGAACGAATGGATCCCCGACCGGATCATCGGCACGACCGAGCGCGTCGTGGTCACGGACGGCTCCGAAACGCCAAAGGTCGTCCAGAAGGACTCGACCACCGTCATCCAGGGCGAGTTCCGCACCCATTACATCCAGCAGAGCGTGGATTACTACGACTACGAGGCCACCTTCTGGGCCAAGGCCGCCCCTCCCGCCTTCGGGGTCTTCGTGAGGGAGCTGGACGATGCGGCGAAGGCCTCGATCCAGTCCAACAAGGGCGTCGTCGTGAAGGCCGTCGTGAAGGATTCCCCGGCGTTCGACGCCGACCTCCTCAAGGGCGACATCCTGGTCTCGATGGGGGAATCGGAGATCCGCCATCCGGAGGGGTTCTTCCAGTTGTTGCGGGAGAACAAGGGAAAAACGGTGACGGTCCGGTTCGTGAGGGGGGGCGTGAAGAAGATGGTGAAAGTGACGCTACGGGGAGAATGAATCACAGCCTGACTCCCGAGTGAGGAGTGAGGAGTCACGGAACCGGCGAAACGCACAATCGCCCAACGACATACCCCTCCCTACGATTCGATCTTCTTTTTCCACTCACCCAATATATTGAGCGCCTGCAGGGGCGTGAGGCCGTCCAGGTCCAGTTCCCTCAATTCCGCGAGCACGGGATGGTCCCCCATTCCCGCGAAGAAGGATAGTTGTCCGGGGTCCTGCCCCACCGATGCGGCCGCAACTCCCTCGGCGGCCTGGGGCGCAGGCACAGCCTCCGCCTCACCCTCGACCTGTTTCACGATCCAGGAACGGGACGCTTCCAGCTCCGCCAAGATCTTCTTGGCCCGTTCCACCACCACCTTGGGAACCCCCGCCAACCGCGCCACCTGGATGCCGTAGGACTTGTCGGTCCCGCCTTCCACGATCTTGCGCAGGAACAGGATCTGGTCGTTCCATTCCCTCACGGCGATGTTGTAGTTCTTCACGTTCTGGAAGGTCAGGGCCAGTTTCGTGAGCTCATGGTAATGGGTGGCGAAGAGCGTCCGGGCCGGGAGTTTCACCGCTAGATGCTCCACCACGGCCCAGGCGATGGAAAGCCCGTCGAAGGTGGAGGTGCCGCGTCCCACCTCGTCCAGGATGAGAAGACTTTTCGGCGTCGCGTGGTTCAGGATGTTGGCGGTCTCGACCATCTCCACCATGAAGGTGGATTGCCCCTGGGTCAGGGCGTCCGAGGCCCCCACGCGGGAGAAGATGCGGTCGACGACGCCCAACCGCATCTCGCGGGCCGGGACATAGGACCCGGCCTGGGCCATGAGGGTCAAAAGCGCCACCTGCCTGATGTAGGTCGACTTACCGGCCATGTTGGGGCCGGTGAGGACCATGATGCGTGTGACATCTTCGGCCAAGTGCGTGTCGTTGGGGACGAACTGGTCCGAGGCCATGATCCGGTCGAGGACCGGATGGCGTCCGTCGAGGATGACGAGCTCCTGGCTGTCGTTGACGTCGGGCCTCACGAAGCGACCCCTCTCGGCCACGGCGGCCAGGCAAGCGAAAACGTCCAGTTCGGCCAGGGCCCGGGCCATGCGCTGGAGCCGGGGCAATTCCTTCGCCACCTGGAGGCGGATCTCCTCGAAGAGTCGGTATTCGAGCTTGTCGGCCTTCTCCTGCGCCCCCAGGACCTTCCCTTCCATCTCCTTCAACTCGGGCGTGATGAAGCGTTCGGCGTTCACGAGGGTCTGCTTGCGGTGGTAATCGGCGGGGACCTTGTCCAGGTTGGCCTTGGAAACCTCGATGTAGTAGCCGAACACGGACGTGAAACGCACCTTCAGGGACGAAATGCCCGTGCGTTTCTTCTCCTTCTCCTCCAGCCCCGCGATCCAACCCTTGCCCTCGAGCGCCCCCTTCTTGAGGGTGTCCAACTCGGCATGATATCCCTCGCGGATGAGGCCGCCCTCGCGCAGGGCCAGCGGCGGTTCGTCCACGATGGAACGGGAGAGGAGTTCCTCGACCTCCTTGAGGTCGTCCCATCCTTCCAGACGCTCCTTCACGAGGCGGGCCTTGAATCCCTTCAGCATCCCCCGCGCCCGGGGCAGGACGCGCAACGTGGTCCTCAGGGCGACGAGGTCGCGCGCGTTGGCCGCGCCACAACCCACGCGACCGGAAAGGCGCTCCAGGTCGGCCACCTCCCGGAAGGTCTCGCGAGCCGATTCGCGTTCCTCGCGTCGGGACAGCCATTCCTCGACGGCGTCCTGGCGCTTGCGGATCTCCTCGACGGAGGTGAGGGGCGCCACCAACCATTGGCGCAGGAGCCGCCCGCCCATGGCGGTCACGGTCTCGTCCATCGCCGCGAGAAGGGTGCCTTCCTTGCTTTCGTCCCGCATGGACTTGAGGACTTCGAGGTTGCGCTGGGTGGCCGCGTCCAGCACGAGCCCTTCGCCCACGCTGTAGGTGGAGATGCTCCCGATGTGGGACAGGACGCTGTGGGTCGTCTCCTTCAAGTAAACCAGGATCGCCCCCGCCGCGCGGACGGCATGGTCCTGGCCCGTGAGGCCGAACCCGTCGAGGGAGGACACCCCGAAGTGGTCGAAGAGGGCGCCCTGGGCCTCGGGGCCCGAGAACTTCCAATCCTCCAGGCGCGAGATCCGGGCTCCGTTCAGGACCTTCAGGAGGAGGGCGGGTTCCCCGGTCGAAGGATATCCCTGGGGGAGGAGCACTTCGGAGGGAGAGAACTTCGTGAGCTCGTTGACGGCCAGGGAGAAACGCGTAGCCCCCTTCAATTCGCAGGCCTTGAACTCGCCCGTCGTGACGTCTGCCACGGCCATGCCCAACCGGTCGTTGCCGTTCAGGAGACAGACCAGGTAGTTGTTGGATTTCTCGTCGAGAAGGTTGCCGGTGAGGACGGTGCCGGGCGTGATGACCCGGACGATCTCCCGTTTGACCAGGCCCTTGGCGAGCTCCGGGTCCTCGGTCTGCTCGCAGATGGCGACGCTGTGACCCGCCTTGACGAGGCGCGCGATGTAGTTCTCGGAGGCGTGGAAGGGGATGCCGGCCATGGGCACCTTGCCGGCCTTGCCCGCGTCGCGGGAGGTCAGGGTGAGGGAAAGCACCCGGGAGGCGGTCTTGGCGTCCTCGAAGAACATCTCGTAGAAGTCGCCCAGGCGGAAGAAGAGGATCTCCTCCTTGTGGAGCTTCTTGAGATCGAGGTACTGCCGCATCATCGGCGTCAGTTCATCCACGGCGTACGCCCGATCTCACCGCAGAGAGCGCAGAGTTCCCAGAGAACGGCGGACGTTGTTCCATCAATACCAAGAATTCGGATCCCATGGACCGTGCTTTCCCCTGCGTTCTCTGCGAACCCTGCGGTTAAGCGGTGTCTCTTCAGTCCTCGACGACGACGGCGGGCTGTCCCAGCTTCTTCGAGATGGCGGCCGCGGCCTTGCGGGCGGATTCCCGGTCGGCGTAGCTGCCGATGCGGACCTTGTAATAGGGATACGGCATGTCGGCCGTCTGGGACGTGACGAGGGAGACCGCGTAACCGGCCTCCCGGCACCGGTCGCGCAACTTCACCGCGTTCTCCCGCCGGGTAAAGACCCCCACCTGCACCTTGAAGGGCTTGGAAAGCGCGATCCGGTCCGTCGAGGACGCCGGAAGGGGCGTGGGAACCTCCTTCACCGTCACCACGGGTGGCGTCGCCTCGGCCGGCTCTTCGCCCGGCGCCTCTTCCGCGGCCTCCTCGGCCGGCTTCAGCGCGGGATTCGATGCCTCCATTTCCTTCATCCGCGCCTTCGCGCCCTCCGATTCGAGGGCCTTGGGATAGCGGGAGACAAGCGTCGCGTAGGCGGCATGGGCTTCGCGGGGCTTTTTCAGGTCCTCATAGGCCTGCGCCAGTCGGTAATAGACCAGGTTCGACTCCTCATAAAGGGGGTACTGGTCCAGGATGCGCAGGAAGGTCTTCCTCGCGCGGTCGGACTGCTTCCTCTTCAGGTCGGACGTCCCGATGCCCAGGAGGGACTTGGGCGCCCAGGCGCTGTCGGGGGACGACGCGACGACCTTCTCGAAGTGCTTCACGGCCTCCTCGTCCTTGCCCTGGGCCGACAGGGCGGACGCCAGGAAGAAGCGCACCTCGGGCAGGAGAGGGCTCTTCGGGTAACGGTCCAGGAACTCCCGGTACACCCCGGCCGCGTCGTCATAGCGGTCGGCCGCGTAATAGCGGTTGCCCATGCTCTTGAGGGCTTCCTCGCCCTCGGGCTTGCCCACGTATTCGGTGGCCAGGAGCCGGAACTTGTCGAGGGAGGACTGGAAATCCTGTTCCAGCCCCGCCAGCATCAGCTTGGCCTTGGGCGCGAATTCCTCCAGGGGCTGTTTGGCGACCAGGATGAGAAGGAGGTCCTTGGATTCCTTGTAACGCTTTTCCTTGAAGGCATCCTGGGCCTTGCGGAACAACTCGTTGGCGGGAGGCAGGGGCGTCTCGGTGGGTGTGAAGGCGGGCGACAGCGTCGCCGGTTTGCCCCACGCCGGGACAGTCCCAGCCAGGATGAGGAGAACCGCGAAAAAGCGCCGGAATCCCCGATGAGCCCTGACAGAATCGGACCTCACATGGATCCTTTCTTGGTGCCTTCGTGTCTTCGTGGTGGAGCCTTCACGCGATCTTGCCGTAAAGACACGCCACGCGATTGTCCTCCATTCTAACCTGAACGAGGTCCCCCGGCGACAGGGTTCGCCCCTCCGATGGGAACACGACCGTCTTGTTCTGCCTCGTCTTCCCGTACCACGCACCCGGCGTCCGGTCGGCCGGTCCCTCCACCAAGACCTCCTCGACCCTGCCGATCCGCGCCCGGTGCCGGGCCATCGCATGGGCCCAGGCCACGTCGTTCAGCGCCTTCAAGCGTTCCTCCTGGACCTGCCCCGGAACCGCACCGTCCAACCCGGCCGCAGGGGTCCCCGGCCGGGGGGAGTACTTGAAGGAAAAAACAGAATCGAACCTCACCTCCTCCAAAAGCCCCAGGGTCGCCTTGAAATCGTCGTCCGTCTCGCCCGGGAACCCCACGATGAGGTCGGTGGTGAGGGCGACATCGGGGACGAAGGCGCGGATCTTTTCCACCAGTTCCCGGTAGTAGGCGCGCGTGTAGCGGCGGTTCATGCGTCTCAGAACCGCGTCGGATCCGCTCTGCAGGGGCAGGTGCAGGTATTCGCACACGGAGGGGACGGCCGCA
>CAZGWJ010000101.1:0-9124 GCA_964529445.1 uncultured bacterium | reverse complement strand
GGGTGAGGGGACGCCTTGAGATGCCCTTCGGTTGAATGGTCTTGGACAGGTGTGAAACTGAATCATGCCTTCTAATGAGCCTCGAAGCGGCCTCGTGGGCCCTTGGGGCCACCGGGGTGAATATCGACGTTTATCCGGATCGGTGGTGAAAGTCGTTCAACTTGATGCGCTGCGGTAGCGTTCCAGGCCCCGGCGCCACAGCACCCCCGAGAGAATCATCCCCAGGACGCACAATCCCGTGGCATAGGCCGTCCACGCAAAAGGGAGCCCCTCGAAAAGGGCGCGGGCCGGGAAATTGGTGACCACGATCATGGGCAGGACGGTCATCAGGACCAGGCGCATCCCGTAACGGTAGATGTCCCCGGGGTACCGGCCGAACTGTCCCAACTGCCAGTACAGGTCGAAGAGGTTGTTGGAGCGCCCCATCCAGAACGTCAGGGCGGCCACCGAGAACACGAGACTGTAATAGATGCCGATGCCGGCCAGCGTCAACCACAGGAAGGTCGCGGCCGAGAGGGGGTCGAGCGGGACCCGGAGCTTCGACAGGCTGTCCACGATGAGGGCGGCGCCGAGCGCCACGTTGAACATCATGGCGAAATCGGCGTGGCGAAGGGAGGCCAAAAAGCGGGTGTTGACGGGCTTGAGGAGGATGAAATCGAGGTCCCCCTGGCGGATCTCGTCGGCCAGGCGATAGCACCCGTCGAAGAAGAACGCCTCGAAGAGGGACAGGAGGACGTAATTCACGCCCAGAAGCAGGAGCGTCTGGTTCTTGTCCCACCCCGCGATGCTGTCGGTGAAGCCGAACACCACGTGCAGGTAGAGCACCATGATGCCGAGCCAGAAGACCTCCGTGACGACGCGGATGGCGAAGTTCGCGCGGAACTGCATCTCGCGGACGAGCGCGTTCCGCCACATGATCGCCAAAACGCGCAGATGTCGCACCATCAGTTCCCCCTACGCAAAATAGAAAATCCAAAATCGAAAATCGAAAATTCGGTCTTTGAAGTTCCGTACGCAATTTGATCCTTAAGTCCCATTTTCAATTTTCGCTTTTCCATTTTCGATTTCCACCTTCGACGGTTATCCGCCGACGGCGGAGTAGCGTTTCAACCCGGCGTTCCACAACAGACGGCAGGCCCCGTACATCGCCAGGATCCACAGGAAACCCACCCCGACGACCGTCCCCAACCCTCCGGGAGGCGCCTTCCCCAACAGCACCGCGCAGGGCCAGTAGGCCTCGTAGGCGAAGGGCAGCCAGAGAAGGAACCCCTGCACCCCTTCCGGCAGGAAGTTGAGCGGGATCAGGTGCCCCGAAGCGAAGAGTTCCAGGCCCATGACGATGAAGAGGAAAGTCGAGACCTCCAGGAACCAGAAAGCCAGTGCACCGATCAGGAAGGAGAAGAGGAGCCCGATGGCGAATCCCTGGGCCAGGAGGACGACGGAGGCGGCCCACTCGACGGCGCGGGGGGAGTAGGTGAAGAAATCCCGGAGGATCCAGAAGACCGGCGGGAAGGTCACCAGGGCCACCGCCCAGAAGACGACCTTGTGGGCCATCCGGTAGGCGGCCTGGTACCAGAAGTAATCCATGGGGCGCACCAGGTAGCGGTTCAGGTGGCCGTCCCTGATCTCCTTGCCGATCTCGGCCGACATCCCGGGCATGCTGGAGAAGCCGCGGGAAACGTACACCAGGAGGAAATAGGCCACCACGTCGCGGTACGTCATGCCCGCCTTCACGGTGTCCGCCCCGTTCCCCGTCTGGTAGATGGCGTACCACAGGTACACCGTCGTCACCATGGGGATGAACCTCAGGAGGGCCCCCATCGCGTAGTTCACTCGATAGGTGAGATCCTCCTTCACGCGGGTGGCGAGGACGGTGCCGTAGACGCGGGCGGCGGCGAGAGCGGTCATAACAGCGGACCCCGACGACCACGGACACGAGAATCGCGAAGCCGCGAAGCCGCGAAGTTACAGCTCGACCCATCAGCAACATGAAGCAAATACTCTTCCTCCTTCCACATCACTGATCGTGGCAATCCCTGTTGGGTGGATATTGTTCGGTTCATATCGGTATGTTCCCAGTCAGGAGACTTCGCGCCCTTCGCGTCTTCGCGGTCATCCTGGATGCCTCTCGCAAGACGGCGGGCGTCACAGCTTTTCACCTGAGGAGAAGGCCCGTTCGATGACTTCCTCGATGGGCACCTCCTCGATGTTGATGTCGTCCACCCGGAAGCGCGCCAGAAGCTCCCCCGAGGCCTTCGCGATGCCGTCACGCCCCACCCGGAGGACCGCCCGATGGGGTTCGTATTCCACGACCTCCCCGTAGGCGGCCAGGGCCTCCCGGGGCGCGTCGTCCTCGAAGGTGACCGTGATGCGTTTGGTCTCGGAGAACCGCTCCACGACGTCCGAGAGCTCCCCGTCGAAGGCCTTGCGACCCCGGTTGATGATGAGGACCCGCTCGCAAAGGGACTGGATGTCGTTCATGTAGTGGCTGGTGAGGAGGACGGTGGTCTTCGTGCGGCGGTTGTAGTCGCGGATGAACTCGCGGATGTTCTTCTGGGCCACCACATCCAGGCCGATGGTGGGCTCGTCCAGGAGCAGGACGCGGGGGCGGTGGAGGAGCGCCGCGATGAGCTCCATCTTCATGCGCTCGCCCAGGGACAGTTCCCTCACCATGACGCCCAGGAGGTGCTTCACGGAAAGGAGCGAGGTCATCTCGTCCAGCGTGCGGCGGTAATCCTCGGCCGGGACGCCGTAGATCTCCCGGTTCAGGGCGAAGGACTCCTGGGCCGGCAGGTCCCACCACAACTGGTTCTTCTGGCCCAGGACCAGGGCGAACCGGCGCCGGTACTCGTCCTTGCGTTCCCAGGGGGTGAACCCCAGGACCCTCGCCTCCCCGGAGGACGGGTAGAGGATGCCCGAGAGCATCTTGAGGGTCGTGGTCTTCCCCGCCCCGTTGGGACCCAGGAAGCCGACCAGTTCCCCCTCGGCGATGGAGAAGGAGACGTCGTCCACGGCCCGGGTTTCGGTGTACTCGGGCTTGAGGAACGCCCGGACAACCCCCGAGAAGCCGGGCCTCTTCTTCTGGGTGCGAAAGACCTTGGTGAGTCCGGCGACTTCGATGGCGTTCATGGGACGGCATTATAGGCCCTCACCACGAAGACACCAAGGCACGAAGAACACCCCAGTTAAAGACAACCCGGTCACAAGGATTGATTTTCAACGGACCTACCGCGATATTGGTTTATGAGTCATTGCGAGGCGCCCATACCATGCCCAACCCAGAGATGCCTAGGATCATCAAGGAACTGGCGCGACTCTATCCCGACACGCGCGCGTTCCTCAAGCACGAGAAGCCCTTCCACTTCGTCTGGGCCGTCATCCTCTCGGCCCAATGCACCGATGCCACCGTCAACACCGTGACCCCGGCCCTCTTCAAGGCCTACCCGACCGTGGACAGGATGGCGAAGGCCCGCCTGAAGGACGTGGAAAAGCTCGTCTTCAAGACGGGGTTCTATCACAACAAGGCGAAGAACCTCATCGCGTTCTCGAAGGCCCTGAAGGAAATCCACAAGGGCAAGGTGCCGGGGACGATCGAGGAACTGGTGGCCCTGCCGGGCGTCGGCCGCAAGACCGCGAACGTGGTGCTGGCCCATCTTTTCGGCAAAGCCGAGGGGGTCGTGGTGGACACCCACGTCATCCGGCTCTCGAACCGCCTGGGGTTCACGAGGGAACAGGACCCAGGCAGGATCGAGCAAGACCTGATGCGGGCCCTGCCGAAGGAACAGTGGATCCCCTTCTCGCACCGCCTCATCCAGCACGGGAGAGCGGTGTGCGACGCGAAGAAGCCGAAGTGCGCGGAATGCACCCTGTCGAAATGGTGCCCCAGCGCCGCCCTTCAGGCAGCGAGTTAGGAGTGAGGAGTTAGTAGTTAGGAGATACCGACTAACCCAAGAAACCTCCAAGGCCAGGAACAAGTCAAATCAGTGACAAAGTTCTTTCTTTTTCGTCCTCTCCTGTTCAAGCCGCCATACGGGACCGACGCCCAAACAGGAAATCGAAAATGGAAAATTGTAAATACATGCACCCGCGCATGTGTCGTATTTTCTAATTTCTGTTTGATATTTCCCATTTGCCGCCGCAGGCGGCCCAGGGCTTTCACAGGAGAGGACGGGATTGGGAACTGCGGGAACCGAATCACAGCCGTCACCCTCGCGGGAGGCGAATGAGGAATGATAAATGAGGGACGATGAGTTGGAAGCCGCATGACCGCCAGGCCACGACCCTGAAAATGAACGATGAAACTTGGCCACCCCCTCGGCAACCCTTATAATGACCCTTCGTTGAAACCCGCCCGGAAGACCGATATGCCCGAAACAAACCATGGAAACCACCACACCCCCGGCGCCATCCGCTTCGGCACCTTCAAGGGCGTGTTCCTTCCCAGCCTCCTCACGGTGTTGGGCGTGGTCATGTACCTCCGCATCGGCTGGATGGTCGGCCACGCGGGACTGGCCGGGGCCCTCGTCATCATCACGCTGGCCTCCTCCATCACCTTCCTGACGGGCCTCTCGATCTCCGCCACGGCCACGAACATGCGCATCGGGGGCGGCGGCGCCTATTACATGATCTCCCGCTCCTTCGGGTTCGAGGCGGGCGCCGCGGTCGGCCTGCCCCTCTACCTCGCGCAGACCCTGGGCATCTCCTTCTACCTGGCCGGTTTCTCCGAATCCCTCAAGCTGTTCTTCCCGGGCTTGGACCCCGTCCTGCCCTCCGTGGGGGGCCTCATCGTCCTCGGGATCCTTTCCTATATCTCCGCGGACCTGGCCTTGCGAGCTCAATTGCTCATCTTCGTCCTCATCGCGTCGTCCCTGGTCTCCTTCGCGCTCGGCCACCCCTCGCCCGCCGCGGTCCCGGCGATCCCCTCCATGCCGCACCTGCCTTTCTGGGCGGTCTTCGCGGTCTTCTTCCCGGCCGTCACCGGCATCGAGGCCGGGCTGGCCATGTCCGGCGAGTTGAAGAACCCCTCCCGTTCCCTGCCCTGGGGAACGATCGGCGCCGTCCTCACCGGATGGGCGATCTACCTGGGACTCGCGGTGATGATCTCGGGAAGGGCCTCCGCCGACGACCTGATCGCGAACTCGCTGGTCATGGCCCAGACGTCCGTCTTCCTGCCGGCCTTCGTGGCGGGACTCTGGGGCGCCTCCCTTTCCAGCGCCCTGGGTTCCCTCCTGGGCGCACCCCGCACCCTCCAGGCCCTCGCGCAGGACGGCGTGGTGCCGCGGTTCCTGGCCCGGACGGACGGGCCCAACGCCACCCCGCGCCTCGCGACGTCGGTCACCATCCTCATCGCGGCCTGGGGCATCACAATGGGGGGGCTGAACGTCATCGGCCCCGTCCTCTCCATGTTCTTCCTGACCTCCTACGGCCTCCTGAACCTTTCCGCGGGGTTGGAGGGTCTCATCGGCAACCCCTCGTGGCGGCCCCAGTTCAAAAGCCCCTGGTATCTCTCCCTCGCCGGGGCGGCGGCCTGCCTGGGGGCCATGTTCATGATCGACGCCGGCGCCACCTTCATCGCCCTGTTCCTCGTGACGGCGGTCTACCTGCTCATGATGCGCCAGAACATCCAACCGCGTTGGTCCGATTTCCGCCGATCCATCGTCATCTTCCTCGCGCGCCAGAGCATCTACACCCTGCACCGGTTCGGCAAGAACCCGCGCTCCTGGAGGCCCCACCTGCTGGTCCTGAGCGGCTCCCCCACCACGCGCTGGCACCTCGTCGAACTGGCCGACTGGATCACACACGGGCAGGGCTTCCTGACCGTGGCCGCCATCGTGTCCCGGAAGGACCTCGGACCCGACCGCCTCGAGAACATGGAACAGACCGTCCAGCGCTTCCTGACCTCCAAGAACGTACCCGCCCTGGTGGAGATCTCCACGGCGGAGGATTTCTTCTCGGGCGTCCGATCCCTGGTCGCCACCTACGGCATCGGCCCCCTGACCGCGAACACCATCGTCCTGGGCTTCAACGAGAAGGAGGAGGACATCGAGGACTTCGCGGGGGTCCTCCTGGACATCCACCGGCGGGACAAGAACATCATGCTCATCCGGGAGGGCACCCGACCGCCCCGCCCCGACACCCGGAAGAGGAACGTGGACATCTGGTGGGGCAGTCGCTCGGCCTCCGACGGTTTCATGCTGGCCATGGCCTACATGATCCAGACCAGCGACGAATGGCGGAAGTCCCGCCTTCGCCTGAACACCCTCTACCGGGATCCCGAGGAACAGGAGCACGAGACGAAACGCCTGCGCGAGTTCGTGTTGAACGGACGCATCCAGGCCGGGTACCGGGTCCTTCCCGGCGAGGAGGAGGTCCATCCCCTGCATACCATCGCGAAATACACGGACGATTCGGACCTGCTGATCCTGGGATTGAGACCCCCCGAGGAGGGAGAAACCCCCGCGCAATACGCGGTGTATTACCGCAACGTCCTGCGGCTATCGAAGGAATACCCGAGGTCGGTCTTCTGCCTGGCGGGCGAGGAGCTGGACTTCAAGGCCATCTTCACCTGACAGGGCAAACGCTTTCGGAAAACGGAAAATCGGATATTGAAAAGAGGAAATATCGGCCGACGCAATGATGTTATTGTAAGTCCATGAATCGATCCCCCGACCACGCCCGGCAGATCCCCCGGCCCGCCTTCCTCATCCTTTTCCTCGTCTACGCCGCCTTCATCGCCCTCGGCATGCCCGACGGGCTCTTCGGCGTCGCCTGGCCGACCATGCGCAAGGGTTTCGGGGTCCCCATCGACGCCATCGGTCTGGCCATGATCACCGGCACGGTCGGCTACCTCCTCTCCAGCTTCCTTTCGGGGCGTCTCCTCGCCCGGCTCTCCATCAGCGGCCTTCTGACCCTCTCCTGTTCCCTCACGGGGGCGGCCCTCCTCGTGAACTGCCTGGTCCCCACCTGGACCTGGTTCGCCGCCGTGATCCTGATCGCCGGTCTGGGGGCCGGCGGCATCGACGCGGGACTGAACACCTACGTGGCAACCCGTCTCGAGGAACGGCAGATGCATTGGCTGCACGCCAGTTACGGGATCGGGGTGATGACGGGCCCCCTTCTCATGACGGTGGGTCTCAACCTCTATGGGGACTGGCGGCCGGGATACCTGACGGTCGGCGCACTTCAGCTTGGATTGGCCACCGCCTTCGTCCTGTCGGCTCATGAATGGAAGCGATTCGACGCCACCCGGCCGAACCCCCGCCAACACAACGAGGGGATCGACACCCCGCTCCTGTCGACGCTCACCTTCGGGCCGGCCTGGCGCGGATTCATCCTCTTCTTCCTGTATTCGGGCGCCGAGATCGGGCTGGGGTTCTGGGCCTACACCCTCTTGACCGAGGCGCGGGGCGTCGCTCCCGTTCCGGCAGGCCTCGTGGCAGGCGGTTTCTATGCCCTGTTCACCGTCGGTCGGATCCTTTCCGGGTTCCTCACCCATCGTTGGGATCCCAACCGGTTGGTCACGGGCAGTCTCGGACTGGCCGTCCTGGGGTCCCTGCTTCTCTGGGCGAACCTGAACCCGACCGTGAGCCTGGCAGGGATGGTACTAACCGGTTTCGCCATCGCCCCGGTGTTCCCGGCGCTGGTGTCGGGCACGAGGGATCGGGTTGGAAGGCGTCACGAGAACAACGCTATTGGTATCCAGATGTCCATGGCGGGATTGGGCTCGGCGGTCATCCCCGCGTTGTTGGGCGTGCTGGCCCGGAGGGTCTCGGTCGAGGCCATCACGGGGGCCCTCCTTATCCTCTTCACGATGATCTTGCTGATCGCGTCGATAATATCAAAACACGGTAAAATCCCGAGATAACCGGCATCCGGAAAATACACATCCAACGCGAAGCCGCGAAGAAGGGCGAATCCGTTTTCTTCTATAACCCCGGCAAATGAATCTTTCCCTCTCCCCTTGCGGGCGAGGGGGAATCTAAAAGGCCTTTGAAATTCTTTCGGGGACGGATTTTTGAATCGGATCAGTCGAAAGTGGCTCGGGCAAATTTCAAGACCACCGCCATATCGTCAAACAGCGAATCTGAAGTGAACCACATCGCCGTCCTGCATCACGTATTCCTTGCCCTCGACCCTCAACTTCCCCGCCTCGCGGGCCTTGGCCGTCGAACCGGCGGCATCGAGATCCTCGTAGGAATAAACCTCGGCCCGGATGAACCCCTTCTCGATGTCGGAATGGATCTTCCCCGCCGCCGCGGGCGCCAGCGTCCCCTTCTTGATGGTCCAGGCCTTCGACTCCATCTCCCCGGCCGTGAAGAACGAGATGAGGTCCAGGATCTCGTAGCCCTTGCGGATGACGGCGTGCAGGCCGCGCTCCTTCACGCCGTAGTCGGCCAGGAGTTGCGCGGCCTCGGCGTCGTCCATTTCGGCCACCTCGGCCTCGATCTTGGCGGAGATGGGCAGGCAGGTCTCCCCCCGCCCCGCCGCGAATTGCACGATCTTCTGGTAGTGGGCGCATTTCCCGGGGTCCCCCAGGTCCTTGTCGGAGAGGTTCCCCACGTACAGGAAGTTCTTGTTCGTGAGCAGTTGGAACTCGGCCACCTTCTTGCGCTCCTCGGGCTTCTCGAAGGCCACGCTCTTGGCCAACCGCCCCTTGCCCAGGGCCTCGCGGATCGTCTCCAGGAGGTTCGATTCCATCACGGCCTCGGGGTCCCCGCCGCGCTTGCCCTTGCCCGCCTTCTCCAGGCGCTTGTCCACGGTCTCCAAATCCGCCAGGCACAGTTCCGCCAGGATGGTCTCGGCGTCGCGCACGGGGTCCACCGAACCCTCCACGTGCACCACGTTGGGGTCCTCGAAGCAGCGCACCACCATGGCGATGGCCTCGACCTCGCGGATGTGGGACAGGAACTTGTTGCCCAGCCCCTGGCCCTGGCTGGCGCCCTTCACGAGCCCCGCGATGTCCACGAACTCCACGACCGCCGGGACCTTGCGCCCCGACTTCTCGATCTCGGCCAGCCGGTCGATGCGGGGGTCCGGCACGGGCACGATGCCCACGTTGGGATCGATGGTGCAGAAGGGGTAGTTCTCGGCGGGTGCCGAGGATTTGGTGATGGCGTTGAAGAAG
>CAZGWJ010000100.1:0-9243 GCA_964529445.1 uncultured bacterium | reverse complement strand
CTCAAGCCCGTGCGTTGGGTCCTGGCGGTGCCAGCCGACTCCCCCATCAAGGGCCCCCGGGATCTCCAGGGCAAGCGCATCGCCACCGAGCTGGTGAACGTCACGAAGGAATACCTGAAGAAGAACGGGGTCACGGCCGATGTCGAATTCTCGTGGGGCGCCACCGAGGCGAAACCGCCCGAATTGGCCGATGCCATCATCGAGGTCACCGAGACGGGTTCCTCCCTGAAGGCCAACAACCTCGTCATCCTCGAGACCGTGATGGAGTCCTCGACCGTGGTCATTGTGAACAAGGATGCCTGGCAGGATCCCTGGAAGAAGAAGAAGGTCCAGAACCTCTGCCTGTTGCTGCGGGGAGCCCTGGCCGCGGAGGAGAAGGTCGGGCTCAAGATGAACGTGCCCAAGAAGAATCTCGCCGCCGTCCTGAAGGAACTGCCGTCGATGAATTCCCCCACCGTATCCGACCTGCAGGACAAGGAGTGGGTGGACGTGGACACCATCATCGACGAGAAGGTCGTGAGGGAAATGATCCCTCGGCTGAAGGACGCGGGCGCCCAGGGTATCGTCGAGTACCCTTTGAACAAGGTCATACCCTGAAGTATTGAACCGCAGGGGACGCGGGGAGCGCAGGGACGGACTGTGGTTTTGAAATAAAGAGAATCTCTGTGACCACTGCGTTCTCTGCGGTTCTGGCTTTTGAGGTGGAAATGGCATCAGCGGCGGATCTCAACAGGGAAGCGGTGAACCTCTACAAGGCCCAGGACCTGGCCGGGGCCGAGGAACTGTACCGGCAGGCCATCCAGGAGGATTCCGCCTATTTCCCCGCGCAGTTGAACCTCGGCATCCTGCTCTTCAAGACCGGCCGTTTCGACGAGTCCATCAAGGAATGCACCAAGGCCGTGGCCCTGCGCCCGGACCATCCTTCCGCCCATTTCCATCTGGGCAACGCCTACTATTCCAAGATGTGGTGGGAGGAGGCACTGGTCGAGTACGATCGCGTTTTGGCCCTCGACCCGAACCATATCGATGTCCATTTCTCCCTCGGCGGCATCTATGTCCAGCGCGGCCACAAGGACAAGGCCATCTCCTGCTGGAATCGATACCTCGAGGTGGCCCCGAAGGACACGCCCAAGGCCCAGCTCGCCCGCGATTACATCGCCGGCGCCGAGGCCAACAAGGTCCACATCGGCAAGTACATCGCGGAGTAAAGATCGGGAGGAAGGTGCGATTTGCTTCGGTGCGGTTCCTGGGTCTTCCTGCTGTGCTTGTTGTGGACACCCTCCCTGTCGGCGTCTCCGGCCGTATGGGTGGAAGGGGTGATGGGGGATGCGGCCGACGTTTCCAACCCCTATCGGATTCGTCTCTTACTGACCTCCCAAAAATACCGTTTTGATTCCATCCGTGGCGAGGATCGGTTTTCTCTCGTTTATGATCGGAGAAAGACTCTTCTCCGGATCATGGACCATTCCATCCATCGTTGCCGGGAAGTCGCCGAACGGGATTTCATGGCCATCCAACGCAACTTGGGCGGTAATTTCAGGTATTGGGAGCGCAAGTATCTAGCGGAAGAGGCAAGGACCTATCCCAGCCTGCCGGAACGGTGGAGTTTCCTGGTCGGGATGATGCAGGATTGGGTCAATTCGAAGTACGGCCATGAATCCTCCGGCGTGACGCTCGCGAACTGGTCTTGCGAGACTTACGAGGGGACGAAGGGCGGCGCCCGTCGATTCCAGGTCTGGTCCGCTGACAAGGGATCCACGGGATTGTCCGGCAAGCAGGAATACTGGTTCGAGGCTGCGGGAACCCTTTGCCGGGATTTCTCCCGCGTGGTCCTCCAGGCTTTCAACGTCGAGACGAGCGTGCTGGAGCCTTCCTTCAAGGGAGTGCCGGTTGCATTCAATTATTGGCCCGGCAACGGGAAGCGTTATTACTTCATGGCCAAGTCCATCACCGTGAAGGACGTGCCGGACGAGGAATTTGAGCCGCCTGCGGGCATGAAGGTCATCCTTCTTTTCCGGCAGAGCGGTATTGGAGGTAGCCCTCAGTGAGAAGCGATCCTGCGCGGACGATTCTGGTGGTTCTGATCGCCCTGTCCCTTTCCTCCTGCGCGCGGTTCCAGCGCGGGCCGGGTCTTCCGCCGGTTCTGGAGGGAACCCTGGAGCACGGTGGTCGCGCCCGCACCTATCTTTATTATGTCCCGCGTACGGCCGACCCCGCCCGCAAGATGCCCCTCGTCCTGCTCCTCCATGGCGGTCTGGGGTCGGGGAAGAAGATGATCGGTTTGACGCAGGGGGGGTGGAACCGGCTGGCCGATACGGAGGGATTCATCGCGGTCTATCCGGATGGCGTCGAGCGTCATTGGAACGACGGGCGAGGTATCCGGGATCACGATAAGGTCGTGGAGGGCATCGACGATGTGGGGTTCCTTTCGACCCTGATGGATCGCCTGTCGTCCCAACTGCCGGTGGACAGGGACCGGATCTACGTGGCTGGGATCTCGAACGGGGCGATGATGACGAGCCGCCTGGCCTGCGAAAAGCCCGGGCGTTTCGCCGCGGTCGCCATGGTGTCCGGTTATATGCCGGTCAGCCAGAAAGCGGCCTGCCAACCATCCCAGCCCTTGCCCGTGATGCTCATCGGGGGGACGAAGGATCCCCTGGTGCCCCATGAGGGCGGGATGATCCGATTCCGCAAGAAGGAACTCGGGGAAACCCTGTCTTTCGACCGGACTGCGGATTTCTGGAAGAAGGCCAACGGATGCAAGGGGCGGCCGCTCAAGGTCGAGATTCCCGAGAAGGACCGGTTCGACAACTGCACGGCCTCGGTGGAAACCTGGGCGGGAGGACGGCAGGGGAGCGAGGTTGTGCTGGTGACGGTGAAGGACGGGGGACATACCTGGCCCGGGGGTGATGCCTACGCCCCGGCCCGCTACATCGGCCACACCTGCCGCGACTTCGACGCCAATGTGCTGATCTGGGAATTCTTCAAGAAGCATTCAAGGAGGGTGACCCGATGAAATTCCTGGTTCGGGCCCTGGCGATCATGGCCGCCGTCAATGGGGCGGCGCTTCTGTGGATGGGGTTGGTCCTGGGGAATTGGGATCCCGCGAACCTGGATTCCCTGGTCCGTGGAATGACGGAGAAATGGGTGGAACAGGGACCTCTGTTCTGGGCGGTCTATATCCTGGGATTGATCCTGTTCGAGACCGTGGTTTTCCTGTTGGCCTTGCTCCTTTCCGCGGCCGCCGAGGGTGTTTTCTGGTCGACACTCCTCGTGAGCTTGGCCATTCTCGGGTTGGTTTCCCTGAAGGCCTGGGACATCCAGCGGAACGTGAAGCGGATCAAGAAGCAGGCAGTGAAGGCCGCGGAGAAGGCCAAAGACAATGCCGGGGATCAGGTGAAGGACACTTGGGAAAAGGTTAAGGAAGCGATCCCCAAGCCCTAGCCGTATGAAGCGGCCGGCGCGTTGATCGTCACAAGGCATATCGTCGAACGGTTTCGATATCTCGCCTCCGGACTTTCCTTCCTGAGTGCCATTCGCTATACTCGCGCGTCGTTTTGAAGGGATCGGGAAGGATCGATGGCCATCCGAGAAAACCTCCGCAATACCACGATCGCTGCTCACGTCCGCCGGGTCCTCGGCGCAGGGTATTCGAAACTGCGTCTTGGACACCCGCGTATGGGCGGATTGGACAACAAGAATAGGCAGGGTGTATCGAAATGGCTTTAAGAGCGAATTTGCGTAACATTGCCATCGTTGCCCACGCACTGGGTCTTCGCCCCGGGATGCTCCGTGGCCGGGGCTCGGACACCAGCGCGTTCACCGCCTGGTTGAGCCGTCCGCAGTGGGGATGTGTGTAATGGCTCTCAGGGAGAATTTGCGGAATATCGCGATCGTCGCTCACGTCGACCACGGCAAAACCACCCTCGTCGACGCCATGCTGCGCCAGTCCGGCGTTTTCCGTGAGAATGAGCAGGTCATGGAACGCGTGATGGATTCCAATGACCTGGAACGCGAGCGCGGCATCACCATCTTCGCCAAGAACGCATCCATCCAGTGGCAGGGCGTCAAGATCAACCTGGTGGACACCCCCGGTCACGCCGATTTCGGCGGCGAGGTCGAACGCATCCTTTCCATGGTCGACGGCATCCTGCTCCTCGTGGATGCGGCCGAGGGCCCCCTTCCCCAGACCAAGTTCGTCCTGCGCAAGAGCATGGAAAAGCACCTGCCCGCCATCGTGGTCATCAACAAGATCGACCGCAAGGACGCCCGGGCCCACGAGGTCGTGGACCAGGTTCTCGATCTCTTCATCGCCCTCGGCGCCCAGGAACACCACATCGAGTACCCCGTCGTGTACGCCGTCGCCCGGGAAGGGACGGCGACGTTGGACCTGGCCCGGCCTGGGACCGACCTGAAGCCCCTCTTCGAAACCATCCTGGAGCGGATTCCGCCCCCCGACGTGGACGAGGAGGCCCCCTTCCAGATGCTGGTCACCACCACCACCTACAACGAGTACCTGGGTCGCATGGCCATCGGCCGCATCCGACGCGGCCGCATCCGTCTCGACGATCCCCTATCGCTCTTGAAACTCGACGGACGACGCTTGGACAGCCGTGCCGCCAAGCTCTTCTACTACCAGGGTTTGAAGCAGGTGGAGTGCCCCGAGGCCTCGGCGGGCGACATCATCGCCTTGGCCGGCCTCGAGGACGTGCAGATCGGCGAGACCGTGGCTTGTGTCGAGGCGCCGGAGGCCCTGCCGCCCATCACCATCGACGAACCCACCATGAGCATGGTGTTCTCGGTGAACAACAGCCCCTTCTGCGGCAAGGAGGGGAAGTTCGTGACCTCGCGTCATATACGGGACCGTCTCTACAAAGAGGCCGAAGCCAACCTCTCCCTCCGTGTTTCCGATACGGACAGTCCGGACGCCTTGAAGGTGGCGGGCCGAGGGGAACTGCATCTGGGCATCCTCATCGAGACCATGCGCCGCGAGGGATACGAGTTCCAGGTTTCCCGTCCCGAGGTCATTTTCCACGAGAAGGACGGGAAGCGCCAGGAACCCTACGAACAGCTCATCATCGACGTGCCGAACGCCTTCGTCGGCGTCTGCATCCAGAAACTGGGCGAGCGCAAGGGCGAGATGAAGAACATGGAACCCCTCTCCCCCGTGGTGACGCGCATCGAGTTCCTCATTCCGTCGCGCTGCCTGATGGGTTTCCGGTCGGATTTCCTAACCGACACGAAGGGCGAGGGCATCCTTCACCAGGTCTTCGCGGGATACGGTGAATACAAGGGGGAGATCCCGGGCCGCAGTCGGGGGGTCCTGGTGGCTTTCGAGACCGGTGTCACGGCCGCCTACGGGATGTACCAGTTGCAGGACCGGGGAAGCTTCTTCGTGGAACCGGGCCTGGAGGTGTACGAGGGCATGATCGTGGGTGAGCACAGCCGCGACAACGACATCGCCGTGAACCCCTGCAAGACCAAGCACCTCACGAACATGCGCTCCAAGGCGGCCGACGAAGCGTTGACCCTGGAACCGCCCCATGTCCTGTCGTTGGAACAGTGCCTGGAATACATCCAGGACGACGAACTGCTGGAGGTCACTCCGAAGTCCCTGCGCATGCGCAAGAGGATCCTCGACAACAACGAGCGGATGAAGGTGGAGAAGTGGAAGAATAAGACCGCCTCCGGCGGGGTGTGAAAGGTTTGAAAGGTGTGAAAAGTGTGAAGGGAAAGGCACTTTGACTTCGCTCCCTTCGCGGCTTCGCGTTTCATTTGTGTGGTGCCGGGTTGCTCTGCTTCCTATACAATGACCGTATGAAACGATGGATCCATATTTTCCTGTCCCTCTTTCTCGTGGGTTCGTTCATCGTGCCCGCATACGCCAAGGACGAGCCGCAGGAGGGCGATGAGGCTCCGGTGACCGGTTACGAAAAACCCTATGCCGGGGAACGGGAAGCCCTCGGTTTTGACCCGGAAGGTGTTGAATACAAGCAGAACCGGGTCGAGGATTTCCAGGTCGTTCTCGTTTCTTCCGCTCCCTGGGCGGCCCTTTTCTCGTACGGCGCGACCGCCCTCGTTTCCAAGGCGAGCCGAGGGACCTTCAAGGTGGACGGGGATTATTCCAAGGCCTTCCTTTACGGGACCGTCGCCGGTGCCGCCGTCATCGCAACGGTCTCGGTCATTGGTCCCAAATACGATCCAGCTCCCAACGCAGGACTGCCACCGCCTCCACGGGTGCTCGTCCGTTCAGGGTGGGTCTTGCCCGTGTTGACCGCTCGTTTTTAAGCGGTTCCCTTGGGGGCGGAGCGTGGAATTTCCACAATCGCTGGGGGCGGCCCAAACCTGTCACGTTCTTTCTGTGCATAACAGGACGGAGGTGCCGTTAGAATCTGTGGAATTGCGCGTTTCGTCCGGCGCTTCGGAACGTGAAGGCCGTGACGGTCACCCTGTCCTTGCAGGAGCACGAACGATGAAAAAGATCCTTCCCATCCTGATCATCCTCGCCGTCGCGTCCTGGGTTTCGGCCCAGCCGCTTCCGGAATTCCCGGCGCTCGATTCGGGCGATCTTGCTTCGACCTCCGGCTTGCCGGACATGCCTCCCGTGGACAGCCAACCCATCGCCGGGGGCGCTCCCACTTCCTTGCCGGACCTACCGCCTCCCGGCGGGGACCCGATGTTCCTACCGGGGGCCTCATCCACGTCCAGCATGTCAGCCGGCTTGCCGGATCTTCCGCCGGCTGAGAGCGTTCCGATGGCGACCACCGCCGCTTCTCCCGGCGGACTGCCGGAACTGCCGGCGGTTGAGAGCGCTCCGGCTGTCCCTTCGACCGTCCCCCAGTCCGGGCTTCCCGAGTTGCCGGCTTCAGGGGCTCCCGCCCCCGCGCCGGGACTTCCTCCCTTGCCGGGTGAGCAACCGGCCGCACAGCCAGCCGCACAGCCGGCCTTGCCGGCTTTGCCCGCCGGATCGTCCGCTCCGGCCGCTGTTCAGGCCCCGGCTACCGAGCCGCCTGCGTCCACAGCGGCCGAGTCGACCGCCGATGCAACGAAGAAGGGGGCGGATCGTCCCGTCGCAAAGAAGCCCAAATCCCCCTGGGCGGTTCCTCCTCCCCGGCATCCGAACGCCATCTTCGGCGGTCTTGTGACCCCGAAAGGGCGGGGTGAGGAAATGCACCTTGCCTGGTCGTCCCAGGAGATCCTGAACGCCATGCTGGGCAACAAGTACGAGTTGTTGAAGGAAGAGGGCGAATACAACCCGGGCGGTTGGCGCGAGTTCACTTTCCGGCAGGTGAGGACGAAACGTCAGGTCCAGGTTTTCGTGAAGGCCGCGGGCAGGAACAAGGTTTGGATGCGCGTCGGTCCCGGCGAACCTCCGGCGGGCGTACCCTTGAAGGAGACCGTGAACGTCCGGAAGGATGCCGAGATGGCCTTGAAGATCCTCAAGAAGCAGTTCGGAAAGAGTCTGGCCCCCCGGGGCAAGAGCTGGGAAGCTCCCTACGACCGTTCCCGCTCCTGAACCTGCCATGAAGGGAAGGGCGGGCCATTGGGCCCGCCCTTTTTTTTGATCCGGGGCCGTTGAAGGGGCGTGGCGATGCTCAAGCACGGGGTCTCCTATTTCTTGTTCTCCGTGGGTATCCTGGCCCTTCTGTTCTCGCTGGCCAGGACGCTCTATCGGGTCCATCGGCAGGCGCGGGAGCGCAAGGCGGCCCTGGAACGGGCGAGGGAGGCCGCGCGGAAAATGAACGATCTCACCAGCGGAAAAACGGGATGAGCCCCTTCCTGTGACGGTTCGATCGTGTTCAGGATTGGCATGGAAGATGCTTTCAGCGGACTGCCGGAATCGATTCTGGGGGCATTGACGATTCGCGGGTCGGGCGATAAGTTTGATGAGCAGGGAGTCGCCAGAATGATGCACCTCTTGGGTGCGGGCCCGGGAAAGCCGAAGGCCCTGACAGGAAGGCGACTCAAGCCCCGGCGCAGGGATGAGAAGTTCGATGAAGGGCGCCGGGGCTTTTTATTGGTCCCAGACCGCCTCCCGCCTTGTCGGATCGATGATCGGACCTTCGGTCCGCCCACTCCCGCAAACCAAGGGTTCCCATGAGTTCCTTCGAGGAGAACGAGGAATATTTCGCGTGCCTTCGTTGCGGCGCCGACATGAAATACGATTGGATGGCTTGTCCCAAGTGCGGATGGCGCGCGGATGATCCCGGCGGGGATGATGAACCGGTTGCGGAGGGGCAGCCGGGATTCCTGGCGGGGCCATGGGTTCGGTGGGCCGCTTGGCTCCTGATCCTGGCCTTGGGTATCCTGATATTGCTGGGGCTTTTTTGACGCTAGGCGCCGATCGTCGTTTGTGTTGAAAAATCCCGTGGTTGTGATGAAATACACGTTGTTTCCAAGCTGTCCCAGGGACGATGCCCCATGCCGAAGAAGAAAAAAGCCATCCAGAGAAAGACGACCAGCCGGAAGCCTTCCCTCCCAAAGGCCTGCGACCCGGAGGCCCGTGTCCTCAAAAGACAGTTGGACATGGTCCGCCAAGTGGCCCACGGGATGAGGAAGGGAATGGCTTATTACGAGATCCTCAAGCTTGTCCTTCGCTCCATCCAGCAGGCCATTCCCTGCGACCGCGTCACGATCTACCTCGTGGACGACAAGGATCACAGCGCCGTCCGGGAGATCGCTGCGGATCGACACAGCCATTTCGAGACGGGTCCGACCGGCCGGATCCCGCTCCGGATGCAGGGCGGGGATGACCTGTCGGACCTGGTTTTCAAGAAAAGGGATTCGCTGGTTTCGACCCGGTCCCCCGGAGACCTTCCCGTGACCGCCAAGGTGCCCATCGAGGCCTCGGGGCGGGTCATCGGCGTTCTGGTGTTGGAGCGTCCCGGTGACGGCGAAGCCTTCTGCCCCGGCGATGTGGAGACGCTTCTCACCTTCTCCACCCAGGCGGGGTTCGTTCTCGAGAACATCCGACTTCACTATGAGCTGGTCCAGCTGGCCTTCAAGGATGAGCTCACCGGCCAGTACAACCACCGCTTTTTCATCAAGCGTCTCCGGGAGGAGGTGGACCGGTCCCTTCGTTACCAGCACCCCTTCACCGTTCTTCTGACGGGTTTCGATTCCTTCAAGGAATTCAATGAGCGCTACGGGTTCGCGATCGGTGACAAGGTGTTGAGGGAATGGGGGCGTTTCCTGCGGCGTTCCCTGAGGGCCTGCGACCTGGTGGCCCGGGTCGGCGGCGAC
>CAZGWJ010000099.1:0-9254 GCA_964529445.1 uncultured bacterium | reverse complement strand
CCACCAGGCCATCCTGGCTTTCTTCCACAAGCTGGGCCCCCGGAAGCGCGTCTCCTTCGACGAGATCGCCAGGGAGGTCGGGGTGCCCGAGGATGTCCTCCACCGGCACCTTTCGGACCTCCATGAGGCGGGACATATCGACCGCGACCACCCGCATTACTG
The DNA here is from genome assembly GCA_964529445.1 of uncultured bacterium. Lineage (GTDB taxonomy): Bacteria > Oederibacteriota > Muellerivitia > Muellerivitales > Muellerivitaceae > CAZGWJ01. Next base: position 9,092 of record CAZGWJ010000099.1, on the reverse strand, counting down.
GACGGCTTGAAGCTCCGCATCCCCGCGGCTGATGCGATTATAATGTCCCCATGAACCCCCGACCCCGCCGCAGGCGTTCCTGGAGATGGTGGGTCTTTCTGGCCGTCCTCTTCGTCCTCTCCCTGCAGTTCGGGGTCTTCTACGCCATCATCCGCAAGTCCGAGGCCCTGCTCCCCCCCACCCACAACGTCCAGGTCCTGCTGGTCTACACCGGCGATGCCGGGCGCATCGCGGCCGGCATGGAGATGGCTCGCCGCCTGAAGCCGGACTGGCTCTTCGTGTCCCGTACCAACCTGCAGGAGATGAAGTACCGCCGCTTGGACCGGGTCCTATCCCCCACGCGCGCCGTGGGGGATTACGATTCCCGCACGACCGACTCGGACGCCCGGGCCGCGGCCCGTTTCATCCGGGAAAAGAGGGCTCAACGCGTGGTGCTCGTGACGTCCTGGTACCACTTGCCGCGGGCGACCCTCCTCACGATGGGGTATCTGCGGGGGGCGCACGTGAAACTCAGGCCCTATCCGGCCTTTCCCGCCCCGGCAGGGTTCTTCCTCCGGGGGCAGTTCTGGGGGGAGATGGGGAAGATGTGGGGATCCTTGTATCGCGTGGCGAAACACGCCATACAAGGAAATGAGGAATCAGGAATGATGAATTAGGAATTCACGAGAACCCTGGAAAAACGGACGGGAATGGGGAGCGGCCCCAAAAACAGTGTGTTATTATATTGGCGTTGCATTCCTAATTCCTAATTTCTCATTCATCATTCGCAGTCGGGGGGGCTTATGCGGAGCATGACGGGTTTCGGGCGCGGCGAGGGCCGCTCGGCGGGCATACGGCTCGTGGCCGAGATCAAGACGGTCAACCACAAGTACCACGATTTCTCCATCAAACTGCCCTACTCGTTCCAGTTCCTGGAGACCGAACTGCGCGAACTCATCCTGGCCTCGGTGACCCGGGGCAAGGTGGACGTCTTCGTGAAGGACGTCTCGGCGCCGGCGCCCAAGAGGGTCACGGTCAACGAGAACCTCCTGGCTTCCTACGTCGCGGCCCTTCACAAGGCGTCGAGGAAGTTCCGCCTGAAGGGCGAACTCACGCCCGAGAGCCTCCTGCGCCTGCCCGACGTCATGGGCCTTTCGGAGGCCGAACGTAAGGAGACCGACATGCGCCGCGCGGCCCGTGCGGCCGTGGCCGCGGCCTTGAAGGGGCTGGAGACCATGCGCACCTCCGAGGGGGAGCGGCTCAAGAAGGATTTCCTGACCCGCATCAAGGACATCCTCGCCCTCGCGGCCGACATCCGCGGCCGGCACCAGGCATCGCTCTCCGAGAAGGTCAAGGCCCTGAAGGCCAAGGTGGCGCAGTGGGTGGGGGAGGGGGCCGCGGACGCCCAGCGCATGTCCACCGAGGAGGCGCTTCAGCTCAATCGTTTCGACATCTCGGAGGAACTCACGAGGCTCTCGAGCCACCTGACCGAGATGGGGGGGATCCTGAAGGAGAAGGGCGTCGTGGGGCGCCGCCTCGATTTCCTCCTTCAGGAGATGAACCGCGAGGCCAACACCATCGGATCGAAGTGCCAGGACGCATCCATGGCCCATACCGTGGTGAAGCTGAAGGAGTCGTTGGAACAGTTGAGAGAACAAGTCCAGAACGTGGAATAGCGGCCGTAAGCCCGCTATTCCACGTTCAAATAGGAAATCCAAAATAGAAAATAGTAGATCAAGACTACATTTTCCATCTTCGATTTTCTATTTTCTATTTCGCCTCCAGAGGGTGATATGGCACCGAGGGCTGGAAATCTAAAACGGTTGCGTAGATCGTCCCGTATTGGACGGTTGATCGTCCTCTCCTCCCCCTCGGGTGGTGGGAAGACCACCGTGGCCTCCCTGCTCCTCAAGAGGGACCGGCGGATCGTCCGGGCGGTCACCTGCACGACCCGGAAACCCCGGCCGGGGGAGCGCCACGGCAGGGACTATTTCTTCCTCACCCCGGCCCGCTTTCGCGGCATGGTTCGACGGGGCGCCTTCCTGGAATGGGCCCGCGTCCACGGACACCTCTACGGCTCCCTCCGCGCCTGGGCGCATGAGCAGACCCGGAAGGGCAGGGATGTCCTCCTCGTCATCGACGTCCAGGGGGGTGCCCAGGTCGAGCGGAGGGAGAAGGACATCCTCAGCATCTTCCTGGTGCCGCCATCGATGAGGGTCCTCCGGGCGCGCCTGGTCGGTCGTGGTACCGAGAATGCCTCCACCCTGAAGGTCCGTTTAGCCAACGCGAAGAAGGAACTGAAGGCCGGCAGGGGATATGATCACCACGTCATCAACGGACGTCTCTCCGATACCGTCCGGGAGGTCCATCGGATCATCCGGCAACACCGAAAGACGGTGAGGAGTCGAAGGGGCTAGTACCTAACGGCCAACTGTCGTTCATGGGGTCTTGGTGGTGAAAGCCGTTCCGCTCCCGCTGGTTCGTATCGTTGTCCCATCTGTGTCCATCCCCGTCCATCGGTGGCTCAATTGCCGTTCTTGGCCCGCCACGAAGTACGTGGCGAGGTCTCGCCAAGGGCGGATGTCTTCGTGGTGAATTCCGTGCCGTTATCCTTGCCCTGTCGGCCCGCGCCACCCCGGAGAAAACGTCCCGACAAATACCCCGCTTTGCGCCCGATAAACCCTCCAGATCTTCTTACGATTTGCGTTTCACTTGGCTATAATCCTGCCAGCCGCGGGGCTCCCCGATTACGCGTCCCGGGTAGAAAAGGTGGATCATGAGCACCGAGAAACCCCAATTATCCTTCGAATCCGTCGGTAACAAGTATCTGCTGGTTCTCGCTTCCTCCAAGCGTTCGCGCCAGCTCCTGGCCCGTGCCGAGAAGCACGGCATGTCGGCCGATACGGAGAAGGTCATCCTCCAGTCCCTGGAGGAGGTCATGAACGGCAAGGTGACGTATGACGTGCCCCCCGCCCCGGGTTCCGCGGCCGCCAAGAAGAAACAGGCGAAGGACTGACCATACTGCGGGTAGAAGGTGGAAGGTAGAAGGTTTCGATCGCCCCTCCCGTCCGGGTTGCGGATTATCCAGCCGACATCTTCTACCTTCACCCTTCTATCTTCTATCTCGAACGAAATGGATGGGGGAGGGGGTGAGCGCCATGAAGACAAAGCCCTCCCTCGCACCTCCCCGTAAGCCGAAGGTCCTCCTGGCCGTCACCGGCAGTGCCGCCGCCTACAAGGCCGCCACCCTGATCCGCCTCCTTCTCCGCCGTTATGAGGTGCGCGTCGTGGCTTCCCGCGCCGCCGCCCGCCTGGCGAGGATCCCCGAACTCGCGAAGGCCGCCGGGTCTCCCGTGGGGATCGACGCCTTCCGCGGCGTGAGGCCCGTTCCCGCATCCACTCCGACGGGGTCCCATCCCCTCCTGCCGGTTCCCCACATCGAGTTCGCGCGGGATTGCGACCTGTTCCTGGTGGCCCCGGCCACCGCCGATTTCCTGGCCAAGATGGCCCAAGGTCTCGCGGACGACCTGCCTTCCTCCTGCCACCTTTGCTGTCCGGCCCCCGCGATGGCGGCTCCCGCCATGAACGTCGTCATGTGGGACCATCCCGCCACGCAGGCCAACATCCGGCTCCTCGCCGAGCGAGGCGTCCGCTTCGTGGGCCCTGCGTCGGGCCACCTGGCCTGCGGCGACCGGGGACGGGGCCGCATGGTGGAACCGGAGGAGATCCTGGGCGAGGTGGACCGCTTCTTCGCAAGGCGGGGGATGTGGACGGGAAAGCGGGTGGTCGTGACGGCCGGGCCGACCCAGGAAGCCCTGGATCCGGTCCGCTTCCTCACGAACCATTCGAGCGGCCGCATGGGTCATGCCCTGGCTTCGGCCGCCTCGCGACGCGGGGCCGAGACCACCCTGATCACCGGTCCCACGGACCTTCCTGTTCCCGCCGGTGCGAAGACGGTGCGGGTGAGATCCGCCCTCGACCTTCAGCGCGAGGTGATCCGCGCCCTTCCCGGGGCGGACCTCCTCGTCATGGCGGCCGCCGTGGCCGACTACCGGCCCGCCTCGCGCTCTCCGGAAAAGATCAAGAAGGGCAGGGGACCTTCCGTCCTTCGCCTGGAGCGCAATCCCGACATCCTGGCCGAGGTCCTGCGCCGCCGCGGGCGGGATACCCGCGTGGTGGGGTTCGCCGCCGAGACGCGGGACCTCGAACGGCAGGCGCGCGCCAAATGGAGGCGCAAGCCCTGCGACATGCTGGTAGCCAACCTCGTGGATGAACCTTCCCTGGAGGGCGGGGGGGCGGGCGCCGGGGCCCCCGACAACGAGGTCCTCGTTTTCATGAAGGGGAGGGCGCATCCGGTGGAACTGGCCCGCGAGGCGAAGGGTCCGCTGGCGGAGCGGTTGTTGGACATGATGGAAGATGCGTGGAAATTCTCGAAATCAGGTGGAAGATGGAAGTCGAAGGGTGGAAGATAGGGTCACCCGTCCTGCCGGTGCCTCGAACGATCCGGCCGCGCAAGGGAACCATGAGACTGCGAACGCCCGTCATCGCATTGGCCATCGTCCTGTTGACGCCCTTGGGCGCCGAAGGCGGTGTCCGGGTGCGGACGGTGCGCGACCTGCCCGACCATGTCCCCGGCGAGGTCCTGGTGAAGTTCAAGGCCTCCTCGGGCCCCGCAGAACGGCAGGGCGCCGTCCGTGCCTTCGGCGGGCTTCGCGTCCGGCCCCGGGGGGGCTTCGACAAGGTGATCCTGGCCCCCGGGACATCCGTCGGGGAGGCCGTTCGCGCCCTCCGCGAGAACCCCTCCGTCGAGTGGGTCCAGCCCAACCACCGCTTCTACGCCCTTTGTCTCCCGACGGATCCCTATTTCTCGGACAACACATGGCCCTCCCTCCTCATCGAGGCCCCCGCGGGATGGGATGCCGCCGTCGCCCCCGCCACCTGCCCGGGCACGGTCCCGGGTTCCTCGGCCGTCACGGTGGCCGTCATCGACACCGGCGCCTTCACGGCCCACCCGGATTTCGCGCCCACCCTGGCATCGTCCACCGCTTGGTGGAATTCCGTGGACGGGAACGGGGACGTGACCGACGAGAACGGGCACGGGACCTTCCTCTGCGGACTCATCGCGGCGAATTGGGACGGTTCGGTCCCCTCCGTCCCCTACGGAGTTCCCTGCAACTCCACCCCGCCCTTCACGGGCGGGATCGCGGGCATGGCCGGCCGGGTGACGATCCTGCCGGTCAAGGTCCTGGACGCGGACGGTTACGGGAGCACCGAGAGCATCTCGACGGGGATCGACCACGCCGTCTCGATGGGGGCGAAGGTGCTGAACCTCTCCCTGGGAGGCCCCCAATTCGACCGGGCCGAGAAGGAGGCGGTGGATCGGGCCGTGGCGGCCGGATGCGTCGTGGTGGCGGCCGCGGGGAACGAGGCCGGAGCGGTCCTCTTCCCGGCGGCCTATCCCCCGGTCGTGGCCGTCGGAGCCGTGGGGCCCGGGGGCACCGTGGCCTCCTACTCCAACCGGGGGGAACAGCTGGACCTGATGGCGCCGGGGGGGGCGGGCACGGCGGTGAACGCGACCCAGGCGCTCGCCACCGAGATCCTCAGCACCCTGAAGTGCCCCTTTCCGACCGATTACTATCCGCATTCAACCGGGGATACCCATTACGGCTGCGGAGCCGGCACCTCCTTCGCCACGCCCTACGTCTCGGCGGCCGCGGCACTTCTGTGGTCGGTCCACCCCGCCTGGACCGCGGCACAGGTCATGGAACGCATCCTCTCCACGACGGTGGACATCGGCGCGGCCGGATGGGACCCGGTGAGCGGATACGGCCTCTTGAACCTGAGGAGGGCGCTTGCGGGCGAGGTCCAGCGCTACTCCTTCACGAAAACCTTCAACAGCCCCAATCCTTTCCGCCCCGAGGCCGATCTCTTCACCAACATCACGCTGGTGCTGGACGCACCGGCCCGGGTGGAACTCGAGATCCGGGACGCGGCGGGCCGCAGGGTGTTCATCCGGACCTACGAACCCTCGGAACTCAACGCCAACCCCCACAATCCCCAGTACAAGTCGTATTTCGTCTCCTGGGACGGCCGGAACGGGGCGGGGAACCAGGTGGTGACGGGCGTGTACCCCTACTCGGTGAAGGCGCTCGGTTCGACGCAGAGGGGCAAGATCGCCGTCATCCGGGGACGCCGGTAGAATCCATCGGCAGTTAGGAGTGAGGAGTTGGGAGTGAGGAGTTTTTCAGGAAACGGCGGTGACAAGTCGACAGTTGGGGAGTTCAACTTCCAACGACTGTCTTCAATCTTCTATCTCGTGATCGGACGATAGGTTGAATAAGGCTATTTGGATCATCGTGGGGTTTCTGGCGTTCGCGACCTTTGCGGGTCCTGCGAACGCGGCCGACCGCGGCGGCGAGCGTCCGGCCGCCTACATGGGCCTCGGCTTCGGAGGGCGGCAGGTGGCCCTGGGCGGGGCCGCGGCCTCCCTGCCCGGAGGGCTCGCGGGCGCCGTCGTCAACCCGGCCATCCTCACGGGCGTGAGGACCTTCCAGTTCTACACCCAGTACGCCTTCCTGACGGAGGACCGCACGCTGGCCTACCTGGGGCTCGGCAACCGCCTGGAGAAGAGCCCCCTCTCCTACGCCATCTCGTGGGCCTACTTCAGCGCGGGCGGTGATCTCGAGGCCCGGCTGGGCCCCTCCGCCGCACCCCTCTACACCTTTTCCGATTCCCAGATGGCCTTCCTCGTCACTACGGCCTACCGGCTGAACGAGACCTGGGCGGTAGGGACGAGCGTGAAGGTCTTCACCCATTGGCTGGACACGGACATGGGGTGGGGCCTGGGTACGGACCTCGGACTGACCTACCGGGTATCGGGGAACACGAGGATCGGGGTCTCGGCCCAGGACCTGCTGTCGGCCGTGAGGTTCTCCAACTCCGATTCGGGGAGGATCCCTCCCACCTTCAAGGCGGGCGTGAGCCATCTTTTCTACGGGCCCCAGGTCATCGCCACCCTCGATCTTTCACAGGCCTCGGACCTCGGGTTCGAGCCTTGCGGCGGTCTCGAGTGGCGCGTGAAATCGGGGATCGCCCTGAGGGTCGGCTGGGGCCAGGACCTTTTGCGGGGCGGGTTCGGCCTGACGTCCCGGGGCTCGCGGACGGCCCAGGAGTTCAACTACGTGGTCTCGCAGGATGCCCTCGTGGACGGCGCTTTGCTCCACCGGGTGTCGTTGGGGCTCAGGTTCCTATAGCCGGCTTCGCCGGCGGTGTGAAAAGTGTGAAGAGTTTGAAAGGTGTGAATGGGAACGGCCGAACGGCAGCCGGCTTCGCCGGTGGTGTGAAAAGTGTGAAGAGTTTGAAAGGTGTGAATGGGAGCGGCCGAACGGCAGCCGGCTTCGCCGGTTCATCAAGGGGTTTCGGGAATGAACGTGAAGAAAACGGACATAACGCGCAAGTTGGAGCTTCGGCGGCGGCTCGGGGTGAAGTACGTGAACCGCCCGCGTTCCGCGAAGGGGGAGGAGCCGGTCTCCGTGAACGAACCGGCGGCTCCATCCCCCGACCGGCCGCGGGTCGCGTCGAAACCTCCCGCCCCGGCGCGTCCGGCGGTCGAGCCGGAATGGTGCCTGGGTTCCGGTTCCCGGGCCGACGAGTTGAGGGCGCACCGCGACGGGATCAAGGGTTGCCTGGCCTGCCCGCTCGGGAAGACCCGCTTGAACTTCGTATACGGGATGGGGAACCCGGACGCCCGCGTTCTCTTCGTGGGGGAAGCCCCCGGCGCCGACGAGGACGAACAGGGCCTGCCCTTCGTGGGCCGGGCCGGACAACTTCTCACCAAGATCATCGAGTCCACGGGGGCTTTCAAGCGCCCGGAAGTCTTCATCGCGAACGTCCTCAAGTGCCGCCCTCCCGGAAACAGGCCGCCCCAACCGGAGGAGGTGGTTCAATGCCTGCCTCACCTCAAGCGCCAGGTCGGGATCATCCGTCCCGCGCTCATCATGGCCCTGGGGGCGAGTGCCGCCCAGGCGCTGCTTTCCACCAAGGAAGCCGTCGGGAAACTGCGCAACCGGTGGCACGAGGTGGAGGGCATCCCGATGCTCGTGACCTACCATCCGGCCGCCCTCTTCCGGTTCGAGGGGTACAAGAAGGAGGTCTGGATGGACATGAAGGAGTTCACGGCGCGGTATCGCGTTTTGTTCCCCTGAAACGCGGCCTGTCCCGTGGCGCGGTCGGCTTCTTCGCGGCGGGTCTTGGGTCCGTTTTTCCCTTAAAAAGAGGGGCTTTTAGCCCCTTCGCTCCCCGCCTATCTTGTTATAATCGAAAAGCATGAATGATGATGAAGGCCGCGTCTCACCGGGCTCTTCTCGAAGGCTTGGTTCCGGGAAATCGCGGTCTGCCAAGTCCCTCCACTCGGGTGTCCATGACCTCGACCGGTGATCAAACAGGAACCCATAGCCCCCGGGCTTTCCTCGTCGGCTTGGGGCTATTGCTGGCTTCCTTATGGACGGCTCCCGATGCCTTCGCCCAATGTGGCCGGGGGGATGCCCTCGACGACGGGTCCCTGTCGGCCTTCTGGACCGCCCGGGACATCGGCGCCATGCCGGGCTCCCAGGTGGAGGCGGCCTCCCTGACGGTCACCACCACCAGCGAGACCATCGGCGGCATTGCGGATTCCTTCCGATTCGTTTACCAATCCATCGCCGGTGATTTCGACGTCTCCCTGAGGGTGGATTCCATCCCCGACCTCGGCACCGACTCGAAGGGCGGTCTCATGGCCCGGGAGAGCACGGCCCCGGGGAGCCCCAACGCCTTCGTCGGGGCGATCCACGGGTCGCCCGGTTATTTCGATCTCAGTCGGCGGGAGACTTCCGGCGGCGCCACGACGGAGGAGGGGGGCGAGGGGTCCTACACGAACCCGGGCACGGCTTTCGTGCGGCTGGTGCGGAGCGGCAGCAGTTTCACCGGCTATTATTCCGACGACGGGAGCGTTTGGGAGGCGATCGGGGCGACCCGGACGTTCTCGATGAACGCGACTCTCCTGGTGGGCATTGCGGTCTGTGCCGGGGCCCCCATCCCGCCCGGTACGGAGGGAGAGGGTTCCTTCGGAACTTTCG
>CAZGWJ010000098.1:0-9295 GCA_964529445.1 uncultured bacterium | reverse complement strand
GGGCTTCCTGCCGGGCGACCTGCAGGAGAAGGTTGACCCCTACCTTAGGCCCCTTTATGACGCCCTTTAGGACATGGTGGAATACGAGAAGCTCCAGCGCCTGTTCCAGCAGAGGTCCGTGGAGGTGGCGCCCCTGGCATACATGCGGGGAAGAACCCTCTCGAACGCCTTCATCATCCTCGACGAGGCCCAGAATACGACCCGGGAACAGATGAAGATGTTCCTGACCCGCATGGGGATGGGATCGCGAATGGTGGTGACGGGGGATATCACCCAGGTGGACCTGCCGACCGGCAGGGCTTCCGGGTTGATCCACGTCATGGATGTCCTCAAGGACGTGCCCGGGATCGAGTTCGTTCTATTCGAGGCGGTGGACGTGGTGCGCCACCCTCTCGTCCAAGCCATCGTCGGTGCCTATGCCCGGGATGGTTCCGGATGAGGATCTTACTGGAGGATCCGAGACGGATCCGTCAGTGTTCGAGGGCCCGGATCGAGCGGATCGCCGAAAGGGCCTTGAAGCGGGTCCGGGGCGCCGCCTTTGCACGACGCGCCCAGGTCTCCCTGATATTCGCGGGGAAGGCGCGGATGCGGCGCCTCAACCGGGATTACCGCGGGAAGGACCGCGTCACGGATGTCCTGTCCTTTCCCCAGGCGGAGGGGCCCCGGTTCCCCTTGCCCCGCACCGCTCCCCGGGTGCTGGGTGACGTGGTGATCTGCACCGAGGTCGCGGCGCGCCAAGCCCGCGCGCGAGGCGTTCCCCCGGGGGACGAGATCGAATGGCTTTTCGTCCATGGCCTGCTGCATCTGTTGGGCTTCGACCATGCCGGGAGGGTGCAGGAGAAGAGGATGCTCGATTTGCAGTCGTCGATCCTGGGGACCGGCCACGCCGGGCGGAAGGGATGAGATGGATCCATCGATGATCGGACAATTGCTCCTGATCGGCCTGCTGGTGGTATGTTCCTGCTATTTCTCGGGGGCGGAGACCACGCTCCTTTCCATCCCCCGGCAACGCGTGCATCATTGGGCCCGGGATAACACGTTGCTCGGCCGGGCTTTCCGGCGCTGGGAGGACCAGCCCAACCGGGTCCTGACGGCCATCCTCATCGGGAACAACGCCGTCAACATCGCAGCTTCGGTCGTCGCCGCGTATCTGGCGATCCACGTGGCAGAGACCCGGGGTTGGAGCCGGGCATGGACCGGCACGGTGACCTCGGCCGCGGTGACGGTCACCATCATCATATTCGCGGAGATCATCCCCAAAGTCACGGCGAGGGCTCATGCCCTGGTATTGGGTCCGTGGCTCATCTTGCCGCTCTATCTTTTCGAACTCCTGTTGTCGCCCTTGACCCGTCTGATCGCGGCCATCCTGAGGAAACTGGCGCCGAACCTGGCCTCCTCCGAGCTTTCCGCGGCCACCGAGGAGGACGTGAAGCTTATCCTTGAAATGGGGCGCAAGGAAGGCACCTTCGAGGAGGACGAGGCGAGGATGATCCACTCCATCTTCCGCTTCTCCGACAAGAGGGTGAGGGACGTGATGGTGCCGCGCACCGACATGGTCGGGATCGACGTGACCATGAACCTCGAGCTGGTCCTGGACGTGGTCATCCAGAGCGGTCATTCGAGACTCCCCGTGTACCGGAAGACTCCTGATCACATCATCGGGATCCTCTACACCCACGACCTGCTTTCCATCTGGCGCAACCGGGACCTCATCGTGCTCCAGGATCTCTTGCGCAAGCCCGTCTTCGTGCCGGAGACCATGCGCGTCGACAGCCTGCTGGAGGAATTCCGCCGCGGCAAGATGCACTTGGCCGTCGTGGTGGACGAATACGGGGGAACCGCCGGGATGGTCACCCTGGAGGATCTCGTCACGGAGATCATCGGCGATATCCGGGACGAAAAGACGGGACTCGAGGACGAGGGGCCCATCGTCCGCCAGGCGGACGGGTCTTTCCTTGTGGATCCCACCCTCTCCCTGGACGACGTGAACGCGTCCATCGGCCTTCACCTGGCCCCCCAGGGTGATGTGGCCTCTCTGGGGGGGTATATCGTGGCCCGGATGGGGCACCTGCCTCGCAAGGGCCGTATCCTGGATGACGTGGAAGCGGCGATGCACGTGGTGGACGCTGACGAGCGGAGCATCCTGAAGGTTCGACTCGTCAAGCGGACGAAGCCCCTCGAGATCAAGCCCGCGACCGGGCACCGGGTGCGCCGCCGCAGGGACAGGAAATCCACGGAACCTCCGGCTCCCCAGCCCGGCGATCCCGAAAAACCATCCGGTCCTGTCGAGTGATCGCTTGAGAAGCGCGCTGCTTTTACGCCAGGGCATTCCTTGGGCTGGATTGGCTCTGATCCTGAGCATCCTGGATCCTCTCCCCGTCCCTCCCGCTTGGAAATGGGTTCTCCTCGTCTTCGCGATGGCAATCGCCATCCGGGCGGCTGAACCCGTACCGGCGGGCGTCATGACATCCAGGGGGGATGCTTCCGGCGGATTTCCGGTCGTGGGCTGGGTTCTATTATTCATCGTCGGCGCGGTCCTCCGTTTGGCGGATTTGACCACCCTTTCGGCCTGGCCCATCCTGGACGAGGGTCAACACGCCTTCTACGGCCTGGAGATCGCCCGACAGGGGGTATGGCGCCCGTTCTACGGGATTGCCCAGTTGCCTCCGTTCTTCATCTGGGTTCAAGGGGTTGTCTTCAAACTGTTCGGCGCTTCCCTGGAGACCTTGTGGTCGCCCTATGCGTTGTACAGCATCGCGGGTCTGGCCGTCGGTTTGCATGTGGCACGCGGTTACCTGCGGGGGTCGGCGGGCATCCTTCTGGGCGGGTTTCTGGCTTTCGGTTTCTGGCCGAACTGGTCGGGCCGATATGCGAACTGGTTCTCGTCGGGATTCCTGTGGGAGTGGGTGGCGCTCTGGTTCCTGGCGCGACTGATGGTTTCCGGTCCGAACAACGCCTGGTCCAGGGCCTGGATCCTGGGACTGTTCCTGGGCACCGGATTCCAGGTGATGATTCCCTGGCCGGGTGTCGTGGCGGTTGTGGCTCTGGCGGTCCTATGGAAATTCCGCGGGAAGGGGACCGGTCGGCGCGTGATCGGTCATTTCTTCGCGGCCTTGTGTTTGGGGTCCCTGCCCTTCGTCGTCCTGGCCGTGAGGGAGGGTTACGGCACCTATATCGCGCACGCCTTCAGCCTGGGAGGCGAATTCGATGCGGGTAAGCAATGGAATGCCTGGATCTATTACGCGACCCTCCCCTGGATGCGCTCCTTCGATCCCAACGCCTACGGCCCGGTATGGTACGGCTTGTTTAATCCGGTCGCCGGCGCCCTTCTCGTCCTGGGCGCCTGGGTGGCATGGCGCAGAAGGCGGGAGCCATTCATGGCCTGGCTCGCCGGCTCCTCCCTGTTCCTGATGATCCCCGGTTTCATCACGAGCGCCCTCGATGCATTCCGCGTCATGCAGGCGTGGCCCTTCCTCACGACGTTGGCGGCCCTGGGGGGAGGCGGACTCGCGGATCGGGCCGGGAAAAGGAGGGTTCGTGTCATCGTCCTCCTCGTCCTTTTGTCTGGAATTCTTGACGCCTATCACCTGTTCGGGCGCTACCGCGCCACCTGGGGGAACCTCGACCTCCCCATCCCCATCATGAAGAACAGCGAATTGGCGGCGGCCCATCGCATCCTTCTCCGGGAGACGGCGGCCCGGGGTCCCGGGCGACTTCTTCTGAACCTGCGTCCCGATCCCTACGACCAGACCTTGACGGCGGCGGCGGATGGGTTCATGGACGGCCCCTGGGCGCCGGGTCGAAACCGCCAACCCTCCTGGACCGCTTTTCTGGTGAATATCCACTATCGCCCCTTCGTATCCGCCCGTTACCCCCGGATCGAATGGCACGACCTGGGAGACCGGTTGGGATGGCCTTACGGGCACCTGGCGTTGGCAGTCGTTCCCGAAGGCGCGGTGGATGCTCCCGTCCTGGCCCGCTGGATCGAAGCGGATTCGGCGCTTCAACCCCTCACCGCCTTCCTCCTGAATCGGCGGCTGGAAGAGGGGGAGGACCGGGTGCTTTCGCGCTTGGCGGTTGCCTACCCTTCCTTCAAGGGCGATCCTTTCCTGGAATCCTGTTTCCATGAGAGGGCCTATCTGCATTTCGTGAGGGCGGGCGACAACCGGGGGGCCGAGGAGGCCCTGCGTCGAGCCCTCGAACGGGGATACAAAGCCGCTCATTTCCATTATCATCTCGGGCATCTACAACGCGCCTCCGGTCGGAAGGAAGAGGCCCGTGGATCCTTCGAGAAGGCGTTGACCGCTCCGGACAACCGCACCGACGCGGCGAACGCATTGGGGAAGCCGTGAATCGACCTCTCGATCTTCACAATCACCTGAAGGGATGGTCCGACGGCCGTCAGACCGCGGAACAGCTCCTGGAGCGCGCTTCCGAGGCGGGGGTGCGCGTCGGCACCGCGGACCATGCCGGGATCACGGATCTCCTCAATTCCAACGAGCAGTTGGATCGTTATGCGGCCTTCCTGGAGAATTATCCGCTGGCGCGCGGCATCGAGATGGACCTGGACCGGCCGTTCCAGGTGAACCCCCAGGTGCGCAAGCGATTCGACTATATCCTCGGGAGCGTGCATGGCGTGACCCTGGGGGGCAGGCGCATCAGTTTCTCCCGCACGTTCAACGCCCTTCAGGGCAAGGATCCATCCTATGACCCCCGGGCGGAGATCCCCGACGCGCAGGATTTTCTCAAGGCGCATCTGCGCCTTTTGGAGAACGAGTTCGAGCGGCAGCACTACGATGTCCTGGGGCATTGCTCCATGCTGCCCCTGCTGGTCCTGGGACCGGCGGAGGAGGTCTTCCCGTCCTGGTGGGAGGACCGCCTGGTGGACACCCTGAAGGCGTACGGGACGGCGGTGGAACTCTCCAACCGCTGGAGGACGCCCTACGAGCGCCTTCTCGTCAAGTGCCGGGATGCCGGCCTCGTGTTTTCGCTGGGTTCCGACGGGCACAACCCGGACCGCTCCTGTCATCTGGAATGGCCGCTGGAGATGATCGCGAAGCACGCCATACCCGGGGAAAAGCTGTTCGATGTCCAGCGCGAGATCTGACAAGCCGATGACCGGGCGGGTCGCATGTGCCGGTGAACCCCGAATCCTGACTCGCCATTCCGCATTTCAGCGGGGGGTGATCCTTGCCTGAATTCCGTTGCGGCGCGGTGGCCCTGATCGGTCGTCCCAACGCCGGCAAATCGACACTTCTCAACTCGTTTTTGGGCGAGAAACTCGCCATTGTTTCGCCGCGGCCGCAGACCACGAGGGGGTCCTTGGCGGGCGTGCTCCAGGACGATGTTTCGCAGGTGGTTTTCTACGATACCCCCGGAATGCATATCCCGAAGAACGAGCTGTCCCAGTACATGCTTCGCCAGGTCCAGGAAGCGCTGGAAGGATCGGATCTGGCGTTGTTTCTGGTGGACGCCGGGGAGGGGGTGGGCGAGGAGGAGGATCTGGCCGCCGAATGGCTTCGCCGCTGGAAAAAACCCGTCCTTCTCGTTCTCAACAAGACCGACCTCCTGACCCATCCGGCCGGGATGCTTCTGGCGCCCAAGTTGAAGGCGTTGGGGAAGTGGCCGCTCTTCAGGATCCAAGCCGCGAAAGGCGAGGGCCTTCCGGAACTGCTCTCGGCCATACGGGAGCGGCTCCCCGAGCATCCCCCCCTCTTTCCGCCGGATCAGTGGACCGACAAGAACCTGAGGGAATTGGCGGCCGAACTTGTCCGCGAGCAATGCTTCCTCCAATTGAAGCAGGAGGTCCCCTACGGGGTGGCCGTGGTCGTCGACGAGTTCAAGGAGTGCGATCCGCCCGATCCGGTCGTCATCACCGCCACGCTTTACGTCGAACGGGAAAGTCACAAGGGCATCGTCATCGGGGAGGGGGGGCGGCAGTTGAAGGCCCTGGGCCAGGCGGCCCGGGCGGGCATCGAGCGGCTGACGGACCGGAAGGTCTTCCTCCAGATCTGGGTGAAGACCCTCAAGAACTGGCGCAAGGATCCCCGGAAGATGAAGCGATTGGGATACGGCGAAGCTTGAGGGCCGGTCTCAACGGGTGCGGGAAGGCCTGCGGCGAAGTTCCAGGATCTGCCACCCCTCGCCCCGATCGATCCAACGGATCGGCTCAAAGGATCGCGAGAAGATACCCATGAGAGCCTCCCGCCTGGAAGGCGTGTCGCGCCCATCCACGAATAGAAGGGCGATGCGGTTGCCGGCGAGGACTCGCCGCTCCACGTCCAGCCGGAACGGCGGCGAGGAGTGAGGTGTCAATTCCACCCTCCCGCCCGAGTCGAACCGGACCACCTCCGAAACCCAATAATCAGCCGTTCCCAGCGTCAAGCCGTTCTCTTGGAGTCGCTCGGCCAGATAACGGCCGGCACGGACATCCCTGGAACGGTTCTGGTGATGGAACCAGGAGGAACCATGGGCCGCGACGAGGAGGAGGATGACGGCCGGAATCGCCCAAGGGACACGCTTCCGGAGCGTTTCGATGAGCAATCCCCATCCGACGGCCAGGACGATCAGTCCGAAACCCAGGAGTCGGAAGCCCCAGGCGTTGACGACCTTGGGGCCGGCCACGAAGAAGGCGAAAATCGACGCCATCGGGACCAGGAAGACCATCGCGATTTGGATGCCCTTGCCCGAGCGCAAGAGTACGAACCACCCCAGTGACGACAAGGCCACGACGAGACCATAGAGTAGGAGGATGAGCACGCGCGGCGTGCCTTCCAATGGAGGAAAGATGTGCCGGAAAAAGTGCGTGTCCTGCAGGAATCCGTAGGGGACGTTACCCATCAAATATTCCAGGGAAGATCCTGCCAAAAGACGAAGATTGGCAATCATGCGAGTAGGTTCGGAGAGCGTCACCCGGGCGTAGGCGTCCGGGTTGGAATAGACGGCGGTCCGAAAAGCCGGTTCCGAGACCTGTATAAGCCACGGCAGGGAACCGATCAAGATGCCGACCGTCAGGGAAACCCATCTCCGGAGAGGTGGTCGCAAAGGGGATCGACTCACGGTGTGAAGTTCGAGAAGAGCCGCCGGGATCAGAAATGCGAGAAAGAGGGGATCAACCCAGGTTCCCCAAGCGGCCAGGAATCCAGCTCCAGCCATATGGAGGGCGCTTCGGGTCCATCGGCCGGATCCCAGGAAGAGAAGAGCGGCGTAGATGAAGCTTTCCTGACGGGCATCCAGGAGCGTTCCGTGGAAGGCGATGCAGGAAGGCGCGAATGCCAGGTAGAGTGCGGTTCCCCAGGCGGCAGGGATGGATATGCGGATGGATATCCACCGGACCCAGAGTGAACAGGCAGTCAGGTTCAGGAGTACCGCGATCAGCGAACCGACACATTCCCAACCAGTCCACCCGTAAACCCATCGGGCGAGCCAGATTCTGGGTATGCCGATGTGATGGGCATGAACGGGATCCCAATCATCTGCCGGGATGTTTCTCCAAGCCCACTCGAAGGAGGAAGCCTCGTCACTATTGAATGCCGGATGCCCGTTAACGACGAAAGACCAACGGACGATGAAAGCGATCAGGAGAAGGAATGACCAGGACCAGGAGGGTGGAAACTGGGTCGAAGCGCGGGATTCCCGAAGGGGGCGATGGTTCGAACGGGAACGCATGCAAATACTATAACATGAGGTTTTCGACACCAATGGACCCGGGTTCCTGTGCCGGAAGGGCTGAAAAAAGCCCTTTCTCAGGCTCGAACCGAACATCCCGTGCTTTTCGGAAGCGGTCAGGTCGTCGGATATAATCAATCAGGCGATATTCGAGCCGGAGGATTGAATGGGATTCATCGCTTTTCCGAAGAACTTCCGTTGGGGCGCGGCCACATCTTCCTATCAGATCGAGGGGGCGTGGAAGGCGGACGGCAAGGGGGAGTCGGTCTGGGATCGGTTCACCCACACTCCGGGGCGGATCGCACGGGGCGAGACGGGGGATGTGGCCTGCGACCATTACCGGCGCTATCGGGGTGATCTCGACCTGATGAAGCGCGTGGGGCTGACGGCATACCGCTTCTCCGTCTCCTGGCCGCGGATCCTGCCTTCCGGGCGCGGCCGCGTGAACTCGAAGGGTTTGGGATTCTATGACCGCCTGGTGGATGGGCTTCTCGAGCGGGGGATCGAGCCGTTCGCGACCCTTTTCCATTGGGATCTCCCGCAAGCCGTTCACGACGCGGGTGGATGGCTGAACCGGAGGACCCCCGGGTGGTTCGCCGAATACGCGGCTCTCGTCGTAAAGGCCCTGGGCGACCGGGTGCGTCATTGGATGACCTTGAACGAGCCGGGGGTCGTGGCCTCCTGCGGATATGCCAATCCCTGGCATGCCCCGGGGGTTTCCGACCCGGCCACTTCGTACCAGGTCTTCCATCACCTCATCCTGGCGCACGGCCGGGCCGTGCGGGCCTGCCGAGCCATCCGACCACGGTGCTTGTACGGCATCGCACCGAATCTCCACATGGTCTACCCGTCACGTTCCACGCCGGCCGCCCGCCGGGCCGCCGGCGCTTATTGGGATGAGACGGTGGGGGGGCAATTGGAACCCATCCTTTACGGGCGATACCCGGCGGCCTATCTCCGAAGGGCCCGGGAGTCCGGCGTGGAATGGGCCGTCCTGCCCGGGGATGCGAGGGAGATGAGTCCCCGGATCGATTTCCTGGGCATCAACTACTATTTCAACATCCTCTACCCGGCTCCTACGGGAAGGTTCGTCTGGGGACGGGGGCGGGCCTTGCGGAAGACGGACCTCGGCTGGCCGGACTATCCCGTCGGTTTGCGCGACCTGCTGATGAGGGTTACCCGCGAGTACGGACCCCTGGCCCTTTACGTCACCGAGAACGGGGCCGCTTATTTCGGGGAGAGACCCGTGAAGGGGAGGGTGAGGGACTCCCGGCGTGTCGAGTACCTGAAAGGCCATATCCGCGCCGTGGGAGAGGCCGTCGACCGGGGCGCCGATGTGAGGGGCTATTTCGTCTGGACCTTCATGGACAACTTCGAATGGAGCCACGGGTACAAGCCCCGCTTCGGGATTGTCCATAATGATTTCAGGACCCAGAGGCGAACCCTCAAGGATTCCGGGCGTTTTTACGGTCAAGTGGCCAGGGAAAACGGTATCTGCACCTGACGTGATTGTTATTGGTATTCCGGCCGGAGCGGCCCTAGACTGTCCCCAACGATCCCTCAAGGAAGTGATGCCATGGCCGATCCGATGGCCAGGATCCAGGAACTCGAGAAGGAATTGGACCGG
>CAZGWJ010000097.1:0-9394 GCA_964529445.1 uncultured bacterium | reverse complement strand
GCCCTGGTCCTCACGCGCGAGCGGGAGATCCTCTACAAGAACCGGAAGGTCACCGAGACGGAGCTCAAGCGCACGATCGTTTCGGATCTGGCCCTCAACCCGGAACTGCGCATCGTCCTTTCCGCCGACCGCGCCATCCCCCACGGGGAAGTGGTGGCCTTGATCGACCTCGCGCGCTCCGTGGGAGCCCGACGGATCGCCCTCGGCGTGGTGAAATGACCAACCGGGCTTTCCTTTCGCTCCCGGCGGGATCCTGGTCCCTTTCCGTGCTCCTGCACGCACTCGCCTTCTCGTCCCTCCTCTTCCTGGGCCGAGACCGGGTCGTGGACCTTACCCTCCTGGACCTGGGCGCCCCGGCGGCCGCGCCGCGCTCGGCGGCTTCCGCGCCCGCGCGGGTGAAGGCCGACGACGTCTGGCGCCTGCCCGGAGCCGAGCGCCGCCGCGCCGCCGCCGTCGCCACCCCGGTTCCCACGCCCGAGGAGGAGGCGCCGGCCTTCGAGGGCTCGGTGCCCTTCGGGTCGGGAGGGCCCTATCGCAATGTGGCCCAGGTATCGCAACTGCCCCGCTTCGAGAACCAGGTGCAGGCCGCTTATCCCGACGAGGCCAAGCGCGCGAACGTGGAGGGACTCGTGGTCCTGCAGGTCGAGATCGACGATACCGGCCGCGTGCAGGCCGTGTCGGTGGTGAAGGGATTGGGGTACGGTTGCGACGAGGCCGCCGCGGCCGCTGTTTCCCAGTCGACCTTCACCCCCGCGATGGTGGGAGCGGAGGCGGTGCCGGTGAGGATCCGGATCCCGTACAGGTTCAAATTCGAATGACAGCCGACTGATTCACCACGAAGGCACGAAGACGCGAAGAGGTATTGTTCGAAGGCGAAAACGCCAGGGCACGCAATGCAGTTTTTAATGGCTTAACTCTTGTTTACCGGTCCTCTCAGGTTGTTCTTCGCGGCCTTCGCGCCTTCGCGGTAAAGTGTCGTTTATTGTCGGAATCTATATGCGTTTTTGACGGTGCCCCCGGAAGGGGGCTTTTGTTATGATAACCGGACTTGAAGGGGCTCCCCGGGGGTCCCGGCCGAAAGGATGACCCAAGAGATGAAGAAAATCATCGCTCTCCTGCTTCTCGCTTCCGTGGCGGTTCCGGCCCTGGCCCGTTACGAGATCTTCCTCTCCACGTCGCCGAACAACCGGTACCGCGTGGCCATCACCCAGGAGGTCCTGCGGCGCGTGGGCGACAAGGTCTTCTTCGAGTATCCCATCTATGTCGTGAACAAGGCCGGGAAGAAACTCCTCCTGGTCGAGAAGGGAACCGTGCCCTTCGTGAACGAGACCCCGCGCGGCACCTTCACCGTGGACTTCGACCGCGCCCGGTACGATTGGAACGAGGATTCGACCCGTCTTCTCCTCCATCTCGAGGTGTCGGAGGGCGAGAAGCGCCTTTACCTCGTGGACATCACGGCCAAGTCCTCCAGGGACATCACCGATGAGATCGCCCCCCGGATGGCCGGGAAGGCGACGAGCGGGGGGCGCACATGCGAGCGCCCGACCATCGAGCTGGTGAAGTGGCACAAGAAGGACCTGGCCATCCTCAAGCTGACCTCGGGCTGTCTCAAGCCGGGCAACGAGAAGGCCAAGATGGAGGCCTACCGGTACTGGTCCCTGTACGACACCGCCAAGAAGAAGTTCGTCAAAGACTGCCCCGGTTGCGACGAGGAGAAGGCCCTGAAAGAGCTCACCAAGGAACCCAAGAAGAAGAAGCCCAAGCCCACCCCTACGCCCGAGGATACGCCGACCTACCGCTGACCGCTCTTTGCCGGAAAGGGGTGGCTCCAGGACGGGAGCCGCCCCTTTTTTTATTGGAAAGGTCCTGATCGTGAAACATCTTCTGCACTGCCTGGTCCTCCTGCCATTCCTGACACCGGTGCTGTCCGCCGCCGCGACCCTTTCCGGCCGGGTGCTCGAGAAGGGTACGCGCGCCCCGGTCGTGGGGGCGAGCGTGCTCCTGAGCGAGGTCGTTCCCGCGGAAGCCGGCCGTGAACCGGCGTTGTTCTCGGCCGACGTGGATGAGCGGGGAGCCTATTCCCTCCCTGGCGTGCCCGAGGGGGATTACGACCTGGTCGTGGCGGCCCCGGGGTTCGGGAAGTCCCTGTCGCGGGGCGTGCGCGTCGCGCAGGACCTGGTCCGCGACCACTACCTCCTGCGGGAGGGGTTCGAACTGCCCGAGGTCGTCGTGACGGCCAAGCGGCTTCCCAAGACCGCCGTGAGCCGCCAGGTGGTTTCCCGGGACGAATTGGTCCGGGTGCCGGGTAGCGCCAACGACGTCCTGCGCGCCCTCGAGACCCTGCCGGGCGTGGCCACTGCCAACGATTTCTCGGGCGTCCTCCTCGTTCGCGGCGGCGGGCCCAATGACAACCTCTACTATCTCGACCGCATCCCCTACGCGTTCCCCTACCACTTCGGCGGCGTCATCTCCACGCTGAACTCCGAGATGATCCGCACGGTGGATTTCTCCGCGGGCGGCTTCGGCCCCGAGTTCGGCAACTGCTGGGGCGGCGTCGTGGACGTGACGCAGAGGGATCCCCGGGACGACCGCTGGGGCGTCCGGGCCGACGTCAACCTCCTGCTCACGGACCTGCTGGTGGAGGGTCCCGTGGCGGAGAAGCATTCGCTCTCGCTGTCGGGCAGGCGAAGCTACCTCGAACTGCTGGGCGGTTTCTTCGACGACTTCACGGCCATCCCCTCCTTCGGCGATTACCAGGCGAAGTGGACCTACCGCCATTCCCCCGGCACGCTCTGGGACTTCCAGGCCTTCGGGAGCGACGACCGCCTCGGCCTCGTCATCGAGGAGGATTCGGAGGCCGCGAAGAAGGATCCGGCCCTGGCGGGCGAGTTCAAGTTCCACAACTCGTACCACAGCCAAGGCGCCAACCTGAAGCGGCTGATGGACGACAACGACACGCTCCTCGTCACGCCGTTCCATTACGATTTCCGATTCGAGACCCAGTTGGGCCGGGACCTCTTCTTCGAATTCGGGCTGGAAAGCTGGGGCGTGCGATGCGATTGGATCCACTCCTTCGGCGAGGGGCGGGATTTCCGCCTGGGCGCCGAGGCCGACCGTTTCCGCGCCTCGGTTGAGGCCTTCTTCCCGAGGCCGCCGTCGGAGGGGTCCGGAGCGGAGGATTTCGACCTCACCACGTCCGAGCGCCTGCGTTCGAGCCTGGTCCGCCGGTTCTTCGCGGGGGCGCTTTACGCCGATCAGAGCTGGCGTTTCCTCGACCGCCTTCAGGTGACTGCGGGTCTTCGCTACGACCGCCTGGAATACAACGAGACCCAGGATGTGAGCCCGCGGGCGAGCGCATCCTTCGACCTGTCGGACAAAACGGTCCTCAAGGGGTCTTGGGGCCTTTACCACCAGCTGGTGACCGGTCCGGAACTGGACCCCGTCTTCGGGAACCCTTCCATCCGCTCGAACCGCGCCAACGCCACCGTGCTCGGCGTCGAGCATTCGCTCACGGATTCCCTCCAACTGCGCGTGGAAGGGTACGACAAGTCGCTTTCCCGGGTCGTGGTGCCGGACCCGGTCCTGAACTACGCCAACAAGGGCCGCGGTTACACCAATGGTGTGGAGGTCTTTTTGCGGCGCCTGCCTTCCGAACGCTTGTTCGGATGGGTCTCCTATGCCAAGTCCGTTTCCCGCCGCCAGGACGGGGACGACGCTCCCTGGCGCTGGTACGACTACGACCAGCCCCACCTGGGCACCGTGGTGGCCTCCTACCGCCTGACCCCGAAGTGGACCACAGGGCTCAAGTGGCGCTACGCTTCGGGTCAACCCGAGACGCCCATCGTGGGTTCTTACTACGATCCCGTGAACGACCGCTACCGGCCCCTCTACGGGGAGGTCAACAGCGTCCGCAAACCCGCCTACCACCGCCTGGACCTGTCGGTCTCCCGCGAAGCCCGCTATGACACCTGGCGGCTGAGGTGGTATCTGGAGATCCTCAACGTCTACAATTCGAAGAACGTCATCGGATACGACTACAACGAGGATTACACGGAGAGGGAAGAGGTCAAGCAGATCCCGTTCCTCCCGTACATCGGCGTCGAAGCCAAGTTCTAGTTTCCAAGCCTTTTCACCGCCAAGCCCCTTCGGGCCACGCCCAGGCTCCTTCGGAGCCGTGCGAAGGACTTCCTTCATATCGATGAATGAGCACGGATGCCTTCCTGGCGAAGTGCCGAAGGCACCTGGGCGCAGGCTCGAAGAGCCCTTTGGGGTGAAAGATTTCGAAGGAAGGTATCCCGGGTCTATAATAGGGTCCATCCACCGAGGTGAGCCATGGGCGTCCCACCCTTAAGCGAGGACGAGCAGAAACTGGCCTCCAACGCCGTGCGCGACCTGCGCGTGACGCTCTCCAATTTCTTCCTTTACGCTCCCGAAAACTCCATGGTCCAGCAGTCCGTGGATCGGTTCCTCCAGGACCTCCAGGGGATCCTTTCCTCGCGCGACCAGGTCACCCTCGGGGAGTCCGAGGGACAATTGATCCTCGAAGGAGCCCCCGTGGACACCAAGTTCACGGGCTCGACCACGCCCATCACCGACCTCTTCCTGGCCCATCGGATCCATTCGCTCACCTTCCGGAAGGGCGTCGAGTGCCCCGAGATCGTCCAGCTCCTCCAACTGCTGAAGCCGAAGGCCTTGGCACCGGGAGAGACCCTGTCCGACGCCTTGAAGAGGGCCGCTCTTCCCCACGTGCAGGTCAACGAGAAGGTTTTCGTGGCGGTCAAGGAGGGGGAGAAGCTCATCTCCTCGGCGGACCTGGGCGGGGAGGAGGACATCGAGCAGGCCATGGAATCGCTCCGGGCCTTCCTGGGCGCCTTCTCGAAGGTGAAGTCCGATCCCCAGCGCCAACGGATCCTGGGAGTCCTGGGTTCCCAGGTGGGATCCCTCGCGGCCGGAGGCGCGGCGGGAGGAGGCCCCGGGGGGGCGGGCGAGGGCGGTTGGGGGGACGTGGTAGCCGGCTTGGCGGCACTTCGCCAGAAACTTTCAGGGGTCGAACTGCATCAGGACCCCAAAACGGCCGTGGAAAGCGTGGATGTCCTGTTGGCCAAGATTTCCGCACTCCTGGGGGGGCAAGGTGTCGCTCCCCCGGGATCCGCCCCTTCCGCGGCCGAGGAGGAGGCCCAGGGGCAGGAATCGCTCTTCGAGAAGGCCACGCCCTTGGAAGAGTGGCGGAAAGGCGATTTCGCGTCCCTGACGGATGCGGGACGCGAGGCGGAGGTGACGGAGTCGCTCTCCCGGCTCTCGGAAGCAGGGGAGGCGGAGATGGCGGATGCCGTCTGGAAGCGGTTGTGGGTGGCGACGGCGGATGTCCCGGAGGAGGGAAGATGCCTCCTGTTCCGGCACTTGTCCCGCGTGCCTTTCGAGGCCTTGTCCCCCGAGCGCCGCGTGGAGGCCCCCGGCTTCCTGAAGCGCATGATGGGTGAGGCCGCCGCGGGGAAAAACCCGGAGGCGTTCCTGGAATGCGCGGGACGATGGCTGGGTCGGGAAGGGGAGACCGGCACCCTGCGGGAGGCCGCCATGCTGGTCGAGACGGCGACACGGGTCGCCACCGGCGCGGTCCCGGCCGGTCCGGCGAACGTAGCCCTCGCCCAAAAATGGCTTTCGACCTACCTGACGGGAGAGCGCCTCGGACCGGTCCTGGAGGCCGCGTTGCGGGGGGATCTTCCCGTCGAATCCGCCGCCGTTTTTTTTGCGGCCACCGGACCCGAGGCGGGATACCCGATCGTGGAAAGGGCTATCGCCCTTTCTCCGGGCGATCCTGCGCGCGCACATGCCCTTGATCTTCTCCACCGCCTGCAGGCGGAGGGGCTGGAAATCCTGGAGCGTTGGATCTCGGGACCCGGGGCGTCGTCGGACCCCCTGCCCCTCCTGTCCATCCTCGAGAAGGTGCCGCTTCCGCCTTCAACGGCTCCGGTTTTCGAATCCCGCTGGTCCCATTGGTCACCCGAGGCGCGCAGGAAGGTGCTGGACCTGGCCGCGAAGTGGGAATGCCGGACCTTCCGCTCTCTTGTCCTGGGCGAGTTGATGGACCCTTCCCTGGAGATGGTTCGGCACGCCCTGAAGGCCCTGCCGCGGATCCACCGGCCGGGCGACGCCATCCAGGTCGTCGAGGCGATCGAGAAAAGGCCGCACTCCGGCAAGGAGGAGAAGGAGGAATTCACGGTGCTGGCCTGCCACACCCTGGGCGAGATGGCGGATCCCATCTCCATCACGCCCCTGACGGAATGGACCCAAAGCCACAACCTGCTCGAACGCAGGAAGGAAAAAAGCATGGCGGTCCGGGTGGCGGCCGTCACGGCGCTCGGGGAGTTCCGTTCCCGGCTGGTCGAGGGGCACCTGGAAAAGATGGTCCAGAAGGAGACCGGGGAGTTGCGGGAGGCCGCCGGGGCGTCCCTGAAGAAGGTGAGGGAAAGGCTGGCGTCGGCGGTCGTGGCCGAGGTCGGCATTCCGCCCTCACCGGAGATTCCGCAGGGGGATGCCGGGATCACCCCTCTTCCGGCCGCGAACGGCGGGAAGGCGGCGCAGGAGACTCTGGAAGACCTGTTCGAAAAGCCCGAACAGGGGGCCTGAAAGACCTTCCGGCATCAGGCCGGGGGCAAGGGTGCCGATGCCGGCTCAGCGGCCGGCGGATTCCAGGGAGGTTCGGGGCAATCCCGGCCCTTCCACGAAGACCTCGGGCACTATGTAATCATTATCGAAGAACGTCTGGTATTCCACCCGGTGATCGCCCGCCTGCAGGACGACGCTTTTCTCCCCCTCCACCGTCCTGTGTCTCGGACGCAGGTCCAGGACCCTCTTCCCGTCCACATCCAGCACGACGAAGAGTTTCGCGGTCGAGGAGAAACGATAGGTGCCGTTCTGGGGCGCCCGCAAGTTCCCTGTCAACCGGAGGGAAGCCCTGCCGTCGATGGACAGGGGCGCGTTGAAGGAAGTCGTCACATCCTCCAGGGCGATGACGCCCCGGTTCAACCCGTAGACGGCATGGGAGCGCTGACGCCGCCATTCGCCGGGACTCCTTCGGACCACGTGGAAGAGGCGGCCCGGTTGGGTGGGTACCTGGTCCCCGGGCAGGGTCATTTTCACGATGAGCGACGGCCCCGGCGGCGGTGTCGAGGGGATGCGGACATCCTCGAAGCGAGCTTCGGGGAACAGGCCCCTCAATCGGACCACGGTTCCCGGGTCATTGGTGCCCGATACGATGACCACCACGTCGGGGACCCGGTCGCCCTCCTCCAGGACGATGGGATTTTCCTCCTGCAGGATCCAGAAGGGATGGCCCTCGGAGATGACGCTCTGGCTCAGCGGCGAATCGAACTGGGCGACCTGGGCGTAATAGACGCGACGCTGGGGGGATTCGGCGCGAAGGACGGAGGCCACCGCCGAGGCCGCGCCCTCCTGCCGGGCCCATCGCAACTGCACGCGGTCGAAGGAAGCCCAGGCGTGCCACGCGAGAAAGAAGGCCAGCAGGGTCCATCCCAGGGCTGCCTGGCGCCGATGGACCCAGGAAGCGGCGAGGCGGTCCAGGCCCAGCGCGGCCAGGGCCAGGAGGGGCAGGACGGCCGGGATGGCGCGGGAATGATGGGAGTTCCAGGTGAGGATGTAGCCGGATGCGGCGGCGGGGACCGCGAGGGCCATCAGGAACCCGCCCCGCGTGGGGCGGGCCAGGAAGCAGGCGGCGCCGAGCGCCACGAGCAGGGTGTCGTGGAAGTCGAGGATGCCGTCATGGAAGAGGCCGCGGCCCATGAAGAACGCGCGAAAGGTCTCGACGAGGTTTCCCAGGATGTAGGTCCAGGGGTTGCCGACGCCGGGTTCGGCGGCGGCTCCCGAGAAGAGCGATAGCATCGCGCCCCGCTGGGGAAAGCGCACGTGAAAGATCAGGGGTGCCATCAGCGCGGTGGCGAGGAGAAGGCCCGCGGCCCAGCGGAGGACAAGGCCGCCGCCTTTCCCCTCCCGGGCGGCGCGGTGAACCCTCCAGGCCGGCCAGGCCAGCAGGAACGCATAAAGGCTCCATGCCGCGGGAGAGACGAAGGGCTTCAGGACACCCGGGTCCTGGAGCGCGCCGTTCCGGAGGATGAACATCAGCATCCAGGCGATGAAGACACCGCTTCCCAGGATCCAGGAGGCGGGACGGGCGGGGAGCGCGCGGGACCGGTCCAGGAGGAACCAAACCAGGACGAGAAGGATCAGGAAGGGAACCAGCGGCCGCAGGGCCGTGTAGGCGTACATCAGGAGAGCCACCGAAAAACCCCAGAGAAGCGCGTGTTTCCAGCCGGGCTTCTTCAGGAAGCGGACCGTGAAGAGAAGGGCGAGCGAGAGCGCGAAGGGGCAGGTGACCACCAGCATGCCGTGGACGACCTCGCGAAGAAGGGGCTTCGAGACGGCGGCCAGCAAGGCGAGAAGAACGCCCGTGCGTCGTCCTGAAAGTTCCCGGCCCAGGAGGTAAAGGAACCAGAGCGACATCATCTCCATGAGGGTGGCCGCTACGCGCTGCATCACGAGGCCGTTGGCCTCGGGCACGAGGGACCAGAGCGCCAGGATCCAATAGTTATAGAGGGGGTTCTGGTAATGGACGGGGAAGATGAGGTGGTAGTCCTTGAGATCGAGCATGTTGCGGGTGTCGATGGCGTCGAAGGCGTGGTCGTCGAAGTACCAGCCGATGGGGTGTCCCACGCGGTAGATGCGGAAGGCAAAACCCAGGACGATGACCCCCAAGAGGAGCCATCGCGCGAGGGCCGGGGAGAAGTCCGGCGCCACGGGTCGGGATGGCAGGTTCCGGAAGCCCAGGACCATCAGGAGCAGTCCTGCCAGGGCGGCCGTTAAAGCCAGGAAACCGGCGGGAGGAGGGGGAAAGGGAATGAGGCGGTAGGGTGGGATCGAAAAGAGAGCCCATGCCAGGAGGAGCGCTCCGGCGAAAAGGCCCCAGATGCCCATCGAAGGAGGTGCGGGAACCGTTGTCGCCTGCGGCGAAGGGCTGGCGATCCGCCGGCGAGCGGGACGCTTCGGAGTCCGGGTGCGTGATGGACGTTTGCGGTTTCTCATGGCCGGACAATATAGCATCCGTTCGTCCGGGACGTTTTATAGTGCAGTCTTGGCCTAGACGCTATGGGGGCGTGACGAGTTCAACGATTTCAGACGAGGATTCAAAGGGAATATCGGGTTATGCCAACCGATGCCTTGGAGGTGTCAAGAACGCGACAACGCTTGATTATTTACGATGTATGCGTTTACCTTAAATAGAGAGCTGGATGACTTCACTGAATTGCAGTGTTTGTCGGATGTCCTTGAAACCGTTTTGAACGGTTTTTTGTGAGGAATGGTTTGGAGGCCGTTTCGTGAA
>CAZGWJ010000096.1:0-9515 GCA_964529445.1 uncultured bacterium | reverse complement strand
CATCGGGGAGGCCATCGGCTGGATCCGCAGCGGGGCCGTCGACGTGGTGGTCACCGGCGGCACCGAGGCCTGCATGACCGAACTGGGGTACGCGGGTTTCTGCAACATGAACGCCCTCTGCATGGATGGCAATGCCGATCCGGCCAAGGGCAGTCGCCCCTTCGATGCGACCCGTTCGGGTTTCGTCATGAGCGAGGGGGCCGGCATCGTGGTGCTTGAATCCGAGTCCCATGCCAAGGCCCGGGGAGCCCGGATCCTGGCGGAGGCCGCGGGATACGGCATGACTTGCGACGCCTTCCACATGACCTCCCCGATCGACACGGGGGAGGGAGCGGCGGAGGCCATGCGGGGAGCCATCCAGGACGCCGGATTGAAGCCCGACGACGTCGATTACATCAATGCGCACGGGACCTCCACACCCTACAACGACAAGTTCGAGACGCTCGCCATCAAGGACGTCTTCGGTGAGAGGGCCCGTTCCATCCCCGTGTCCTCGACCAAGTCGACGACTGGGCACCTGCTGGGCGCGGCCGGCGGCATCGAATTCGTGGCCTGTGTGCTGGCCATCCAGGAGGGCCGCATCCCTCCCACCATCAACCTCGAGCATCCCGACCCGGATTGCGACCTCGATTACGTCCCGAACGTGCAACGCAAGGCCTCCGTCGGGGTCTGTCTCTCCAACTCGCTCGGATTCGGCGGTCACAATGCCTCCCTCCTTGTTCGCCGCTTTAATCCCTAGAACCAACCGCCGCGCCCGCGTCGGAAGCACGGCCGGCCTCGACAAGGCCCGCCTCTCGGCCTTGAAGCGTTTCGCCCGCCGTTGGCGGGTTCCCCTCGGGGACGGATGCCTCCTCAACGAGGCATTGACCCATAAATCCTACGCGCACGAGACCGGCGCCTCCCTGCGACGTCACAACGAGAAACTCGAATTCCTGGGCGATTCGGTGCTGGGCCTGGTCGTCAGCCAATACGTCTACGAGTCCTTCCCGGAAGTCACCGAGGGCGGGTTGTCGAAGGTGAAGAGCGTGATTGTCAGTGCCCAGGTCCTCAGCGAGAAGGCGAGGGAGATGGGTCTGGGGGAGATGATCCTCCTGGGGAAGGGCGAGGAGCGTAGCGGGGGCCGTGACCGGCTTTCTCTCCTGGCGGACGCCTTCGAGGCCGTCCTCGGGGCCGTCTATCTTGTCGGGGGGTTGAAGCCTTCGCGGGACCTTGTCTTGCGCCTTCTGAAGGACGACATCGGTCACGTGTTCACGGGACGCATCGAGAAGGACCATAAGACGCTCCTTCAGGAGTATTACCAGAAGTCCCAGCGGCGAGCCCCTTCCTATCGAGTCGTTCGGGAATGGGGGCCCGACCATGATCGTACCTTCGAGGTCCATTGCTTCCTGGGAGGCGAGATGCTGGCCTCCGGGACGGGACGCAGTAAAAAAGAGGCCGAACAGGCCGCTGCACGCGAAGTGATCCGCTCCCGGCGCATACCCGTCTCGTCCCCGAAGGATCATCAGGCCTTTTAGGATTGGGCAAGTTCTGTTCCTTGATTTTCGCGTTTTTGGGGTTTAGGATGAACGAGATTTCCCGTCCGCAGACGAAGGGGTGCCTTTGAAAGAAGCCCTTTATTACAAGCCGCAGCCGGTCAACAAGGTCCTCTGTACCCTTTGCCCCAAACGCTGCAAGATCCGCAACCAGGGAACGGGCGATTGCCGTGTCCGGATGAACGCGGACGGCAAGTTGTACAGCAGTATCCACGGGAAGGTCGGGGCCAAATCCGTGGACCCCATCGAGCGGATCCCCGTCTTCCATTACCTTCCCGGAAGCCTCTTCTTCTCCATCGGCACCAACGGCTGCAATTTCACGTGCACCTTCTGCAACGAATGGCAATTGTCCCAGAAGCACGTGGCCACCGAAGCGATGACCCCCAAGGACGTCGTGGACCTGGCGGACGCCAACGGGACGGTGGGCGTGGCCTACCGATACAACGAGCCCATGGTCTGGTACGAGTTCGTGCTCGACTGTGCCCGGGCCGCCCGGGAGAAGGGCCTCAAGAACGTCATGATCACCAACGGCTTCGTCTCCGAGGATGCTTTCCGGGAGATCCTGCCCCATTTCGATGCCGTGACCATCGACCTGAAGTCCATGGCGGAGACCTTCTTCCGACAGATGTGTACCGGGCAGATGGAGCCCGTCCTGAAGAGCCTGAAGATCGCGCGGGAATACTGCTGGACCGAGGTTTCCTACCTGCTGATCCCGAAGCTCAACGACACGGAGCGGTCGGTGGAAGCGGCCGTCGAATACGTGGCCTCCGTGAGCCCCGATATCCCCCTGCACTTCCTCCGTTTCACGCCGCAGTACCAGTTGACCCACCTGCCGAACACTCCCGATGAGGCCCTGGTTCGCGCCCGCGAGATCGGTCGCAAGGTTTTGAAGCATGTCTACGTGGACGATCTGGCGGCCGAGAACGGTGCGTCCACCCTTTGCCCCCAATGCGGGGCCGTAGCGGTCCTGCGAAGGGGACTGATGGTCCAGGAGAAGCACATGAAGGGCAACGCCTGCGAGGCCTGCGGGGCGGTGATTCCGGGCGTATTCAAGGCCTGACAGGTCATCTCGAGGGAGGTCGAAAGTGGCCAAGAGCACGGGCAGTCTTCTTCTTTGGGTCGTCCTGGGCGGGATCCTGGGAGGTTACGTCGGGGAACTGCTGGGAATGCTGATCCCTTCCGGGATCCTGCATGACATCTTCGTAAAGGGGTTCGCCATCGGTTCGGCCGATCCCTGGGTCCTGAATCTCAAGATCGTGGTCTTATCCTTCGGGCTGAAGATATTCCTCAATCTTTGCGGTGTCCTGGGTATCGTGACGGCGCTTTATTATTCGAAATGACATCCCCGCCCCCTTCTCGCGCGGGCCGGGGGCATCGATCCCCTTGAGGACACTCCTTTTGGCTTCGGGTTCACCCCGGCGACGCGCTCTTCTGAAGGACCTGGGGGTTCGTTTCCGGGTCGTTTCGCCCCGTCACGGCTCGGAGGATCCCGAGCCGGGGGAGACGCCTCGCCATCTCGCGGCCCGTTTGGCGCGGGAGAAGGCGTGGTCCGTATCGGCGATCCATCCGCGGGACTGGGTCCTTTCAGCGGATACGGTGGTGGCTTTGGGGGATCGGGTCTTCGGGAAGCCGGGAAACCGGGTGCAGGCGGAAGGCTTCCTTCGGGCTCTGTCCGGCAGGACGCATCACGTGATGACCGGGGTGGTCCTGGCGGCCCCGGGAGGGCGCATCGCGGCGTCGCACGTGGAAACGACCTTTGTGACCTTCCGGGAACTCGGGGCCGCCGAGAGGGAGCGTTATCTGCTTTCCGGCGAGGCGTACGACAAGGCCGGAGGATATGCCCTCCAGGGTCGGGCCCTGGGGTGGGTTCGGGGATTCTCGGGGGATTATTTCAACGTCGTGGGACTGCCGCTGGGCTGGGTGGCGAAACGACTCTCTCGCGAGAAACTCCTCTGACCCGCCGGATCATTTTCAGGGTTTATCGGGGGCCGTTTCGTCCCGGTCCAAGTGGATCCGGACGCCCTGTCTTTCCCGCTCGACCCGGACGAAATCCTTGACCCAACGATCGCGTTTCACGGAGGTCAGCCGGTCCGCGAGCCCCGCCTTCTGCTTCTCGAACGATTCCTCGGACAGGGGGATATCCTTCTCGGCCGTGATCTGGAAGAAGAGGCGCTTTCCCGCGGTGTAGAAGGGGCCCTTCCATTCGCCGAGGTGGGCCTCCAGGAGCGAATCGGAGATCTGCCGGGTGTCCGTCATGCCCGGGATCCCGTCCCCCCTGGAGAACCAGTCGGTGGACGTCACGTCCAGGTCCAGGTCCGAGGCGGCCTTGCGAAGGCTCTCTCCGGCCTCCCGGTGCTTCGAGAGTTCGACCGACAGTTCGGCCACGCGGCGGTCGGCGGTCCGGCTCCGCCAGTCCTCCTCCACCTTGGTGCGGACGGCCTCGAAGGTGCTCTCGTATGCCGGCTCGTAGTTCTCCAGCTGGATGAGGTGATAACCGTATCGCGTGCGGACCGGCTTGGAGACGGCGCCCTTCTTGAGCGCGAACAAGGCATCCTCGAACTCGGGGAGGGTGAGACCCCGGGTGATCCATCCCAGACTGCCGCCGTCCTTCTTGGAACCCTCATCCTGCGAGAATTTGGCGGCGAGATCGGCGAACTTCGCCTTGCCGGAGGAGACCTGCTGACGGTAGTCCTCGAGGGTCTTTTCGATCACCTCGGCTTCCTGGGCGGTGGCGCCCTCTCGGAGGGACAGCAGGAGGTGGCGTGCCTTGGCGCGCTCCGGGCGGTCGTAACGGTCGCGGTGGGATTCGTAGTAGTCCTGGAGATCCTTCTTCTCCGGCCGGAGTGCCGATGCGATTCGTTTGGAGTCCAGGGCGACCCGGTCGGCCCGGACCCGGCGGTTCAGGAGGTCGGCGTAGGACCGCAGTTCCCCGGGGGAAGCCAAGGCGGATCCCGAGAGGATGACCTGGATCTTTTGGAGAAGAAGGTTCTGGCGCTGCGAGGCTTCGAAATCCTCCGGGGTCAGGTTGTTCTCCTGGAGCAGTCTCAGGTAGCGGGCACTGTCGAAGCGCTGGTTCTCGTCCAGGAAGACGCGTTCCCGGCGGATGGATTCGGCCACCTCCTCCATGGAAACCTGGATGCCGAGACGCTGGGCAGTCTCGAGGATGATCGTGTCCTCGATGAGGGAATCCAGGATCTCCTTCTGGAGTTCCTGAACGGCTTGTTCCGACGGCGCCTCCGAATCGCTCCCGTAAAGTTGTTCCTGGGCCGGCTGGAAGCGCTTGTAGAACTCGGGGTAAGTGATGGCTTTCTTTCCCACGTGGGCCACGGCGTTGGCGCTCGCGGGGGAGTCGATTCCGGAGATCTGCATGCCCCAGGCGAGGAAGATGAAGCCCACGAATACGACGACGATGAACCAGAGGACGAATTTCATGAACTTCTTGTCGCGCAGGGCACCCATCATGGCAAGGCCTCCGGGGTAAGTTGAATACGGTTTGGGACGCCGAAAAAACCTGCGCATTATAACAATCACGCTTCTTGTCGCGAGATTATTGCATTCGGCCGATCGCGAATAATTCCGCAGAAGGAACAGTCGAGTCACGTGTTCATGAAAGCGGGAAAAGATGCGTTTTCATATCCGCGAGCGGAATTGGGAAATCGTTGAAAATTAAGGAAAAAGCGCTTTTCTGAAACGCCGAATTGTTAAAAACGTTTACCGTTAAAACACCCTTCAATGATACAATTTATCCGAAGAAAGGCTCGATCGCTGACACGATCAAAAAATATATCGAAGCATTGAATAGGTTGCAGTTAAGAAAAAAGCTGCCTTTCGGTCAGGCGGCGGGAATACGTTTTCAGTGACAAAAACAGGCGGCGTTTCCCAAGCGATGAAGCGGCGTGTCGGGGCTTCCATCGGGACAGTCCTCGGGGCGGCGCTTTTGTTCTTATCGGTCGTTTCGACCGCTTCCGCCGGCTCGACCTGTGTTCCCGTGGCGGCGCAGATGTGGGCCGCAGTGGACGATATCGCCGATGTTTACATCAATGGCGTCTCCATCGGTACTTTCAACTACGTGAACTGGGACCAGCCGGGCGTTCCTGCCACCATCTCATTCAATCCCGCTCTTCTCAGTTCCACCGGGACCAACTATGTCGCTGTTCACACGCGGAACACGAACTGCTGCGAGATCTGGGCCTCCTGGGCCATCGACGTGACCTGCTCAAGCGGGCTTCACGCCTACGTCACGAGCGACGACGGCGGGGTGAGTTTCTATGACAACACCTCTTGCACCACGCCGCCACCGGATGACATGACCTGCTGGCCGTCACCCTGCCGTTGGTACAACCCGCTTTACACGGAATCCCCGCCTTGGGGCACGGCGACCGAGGTCACGGGCACCATCTGGGGAAAGCTGACCTGGAACCCCACGACGGGGAACCGCCTGAGGCCCCTCTCGTACAGTTCGGACGGGAGCGCGACGGGCACCTGCGAAGAGGTGTATTTCCGCCAGGGTTTCCAGTTGACCCCTGTCACGCCGGTCCCGACCCCCACCTTCACCATCTCCAAGGCCGCCAATCCCACGTCGAACATCAACAGCGGTGAAAGGGTGACCTATACCTCGGTCATCTGCAACAACGGCTCGCCCTATCCCCAGCCCCTGACCATCATCGATACCTTCGACCCGGGCATGCGCTTCGACGGTCCCTGGCTCGGCGAGCCCGATTATTACACGGACGCCTCGGGCTCCGGGGCCGTGACCATCGTCTTCATGAAGGGGTTCGTGGGGTACCAATGCGTGACCCTCACGTACCGGATGGTGGACGACTGGCTGGATTCGTCCGAGTACTGCGCCGTGAGGCCCAACACCATCCGTGTGAACTGGAATTCCACGTATCGCAGTGCCAGCGCTACGGTGACCATGTTCTGCCCGACGCCCACCTTTACCTTCACGCCCACGCCGACCCGGACGAATACGCCCACGCCTACCTCCACCTACACCTTCACGGCCACGCGGACCTTCACGCCGACCTGGACCTTCACGCCCACCCTGACCTATACGGGTACTGCGCCTCCCGAAACCCACACCTTCACGCCTACGTATACCCGGACGAGGACCTACACTCCGACCTACACGTATTCGTACACCCCGGCGCCGCCTACGCCCACCTTCACCCCGACCCGCACTCACACACCCACTTACACCGTCTCGCCGACCTATACGCGGACATTCACCCGGACCCACACGCATACCTTCACCCACACGGTCCCGTTCCCCACGAACACCTTCACGCCGACCCGGACCGTGACTCCCACGTTTACCGGGACGAACACCTATACCCCCACCGCCACCCGAACCTCGACCCGCACCTGGTCGCCCACGCACACCCATACGTTCACGCCGCCTCCCGTGACCTACACCTTCACGCGAACCTTCACGAATACCCACACATTCACCCATACGAACACCTTCACGGTGACCCCGACTTACACCCGCACGCGGACCTACACCTTTACTCCGACCCATACCTTCACGAATCCGCCGGATACCCACACCCATACGCACACCTTCACACGGACCTTCACTTGGAGCCCCACGAACACCTACACCTTCACTCGCACCTACACCCCTACGCCGACCTGGACCCTGACCCACACGCCTACGGGGCCGACCATGACCTTCACCTTCACCCGGACCCCCACCTTTACGAATACCCACACCTTCACGAACACCCACACCTACACCCGGACGCCGACCTGGACTAACACGAACACCCACACCTTCACCCCGACCTTCACCTCGGGGCCGGAGCTCATCAAGTCCGTGAACCGGGTGAGCGCCATGTCGGCGGATACCCTTTCGTACACCCTGGTGTACATCGATCCCCGGACGGGCGGGGGTGGCGGGTCGTCCCCAGTCAGCGTGGACTTGGAGGTCGGGTGCAATAGCATTTCGGCCTCCGTGGAGGCTTTTCAATTCCGAATCATCAACCGTCATTCGACTCCGCTGACTCTGGCGACAACGGACGATATGTGCATTCGAGTGTGGATGGACACTGCGATCACCCTGGATGCCAACCAGAATACATCCAGCCTGGTCGTTTGGGATTCCTCGGGCGCCTGGTATAGCAACGCTGGATTCACCAACTCGATCTCCACTTCGACCCTTGGAACACCTTGCACCGTCTCCTCGGACAGGATTGCGAACCAATACACGAGTTTCTGTCTCAACGACCTGAACAACGGTGCGGGCGGCCAGATCGTCATCCCTCCCGGCGGATATATCTATTCCAACGGAGGACAGATCACATACGGGCATTACTGGCAGGATGTGACTTGGGGCGACAATTACTCCAGGATTAACAACTCGCCTACCTCGATTACGGCGTGCGAGACGACAGCATGGCAGAGCAACAGCCACTTTGCCTTGTACTACAACGGCTCGCTGCTTCAAGAGTATTCGGCCGTCGGTACGGCGGATACAAACACGGGTGTCGACCCTTGTGCGGGTGGATCGGTGACCTGCCGACCGGTGACCGTCACCGATACCGTGCCGACCGGTCTCACGTACCGGGGATCCAGCCCCGTCACCACGGGTTCGTCACCCCTGAGATGGGTCTTCAACTCCTGCTCGGCGGGGGAGCGCACGACCATCCAGTGGTGGGCTTCCGTGAACAGCGGGGTTTGCCCGACCACCATCGTCAACGTCGGTCGCTACGGCCACTCGGGCGGGGCGGGGAACAGCAATCCCGTCTCGACGAACATCCTCTGCCCGACCAACACCTTCACGGCCACTCCGACCCACACCCACACGCGCACCTTCACCAATTCGCCGACCCATACCATCACCCGCACCTTCACGCCGACCCACACCTACACCCGGACCAACACTTTCACCGTCACGAACACCTTCACGCGTACTCCGACCCATACCGCGACCCGCACCTTCACTTTGACACCGACTCCGACGGTCACCCATACCTTCACGAACACGATCACCTCGACCAACACACCAACGCGGACAAGGACGCCTACGTGGACGGTGACGCGCACCTACACGTTCACGGTGACGGATACCGCGACTCGGACCTGGACGAACACCTTCACGTGGACCCCGACCTACACCTTCACACTGACCCATACACCCACGGTCACGCCGACCCACACCCGAACCCATACCTATACGGCCACTCCGACCCACACCCGTACCCATACAGATACCCATACCCCCACCTACACCTACACCCCCACGTGGACCATCACTCTGACCTTTACGAGCACCCATACGCCGACCATCACGCCGACGTGGACGAGGACCCATACGTTTACGGCCACGGAAACCTTCACGAACACCTCGACCTTCACGGCCACGGCAACCTACACCCTGACGGCGACTGACACATATACGTTCACGCCCACGATTACGCCGACCCACACCCGGACCCATACCTTCACGGCTACCCCGACCTTCACGGATACCCACACTTTCACGAGCACCGTCACCCCGACGATGACCCCGACCCGAACGAGCACGATGACCTTCACCGTCACCCACACCTTCACGGGAACCTTCACATTCACCGGGACCTTTACTCATACCCACACCTTCACCTTCACCATCACACCGACCTTCACGGACACCCCGACTTACACTCCGACCTTCACCTTCACTAACACCCACACCTTTACGCCGACCATTACCCCCACTCCCACCTGGACCCGGACGAGCACTCCGACTCCGTTCACGCCACCGCCGACCCCGACGCATTCCTATACTTTCACGCCCACGTCCACCCCGACGAGTACCGTGACGGATACACCCACGAACACGCCAACGAGCACAGTGACCGATACACCGACCCGTACTCCGACCTCTACCCCGACTTCCACGCCGACGAACACCCCGACGCGGACTCCTACTTCTACTGTGACCGATACCCCGACCCACACGCCGACGAGCACGCCCACGAACACACCGACGAACACGGT
>CAZGWJ010000095.1:0-9750 GCA_964529445.1 uncultured bacterium | reverse complement strand
CTCGGGATGAACGGCCACGGCCGTGTCGCCCAGAAGGGTCTCGGGCCGGGTGGTGGCCACCACCACGCCGTCCCCGGGATCATCCGCGAAGGGATAGCGGATGTGCCAGAAATACCCCTGGACGGTTTTGTGCTCGACCTCGATGTCGGAAAGCGCGGTCTGGCAACGGGGGCACCAGTTGATGAGGTAGTGATCCTGGTAGATGAGCCCTTCCGCATGGAGCGCCAGGAAAACGCGCTGGACAGCCTTCGAGAGGCCGGGATCCATCGTGAAGCGTTCGCGGGACCAATCCAGGGATGCTCCCATGGTCCGCAACTGCTTCATGATGATTCCGCCGTATTTCTCCTTCCACTCCCACGTCCGCTCCACGAACGCATCGCGTCCCAGGTCGTGGCGGGTCTTTCCTTCCTTCTTCAGTTCCTTCTCGACCACGTTCTGGGTGGCGATCCCCGCATGATCGCACCCCGGAAGCCAAAGGACGTTGAAACCCCTCATGCGTTTGAAGCGAGCGATCATGTCCTGCAGGGTGGCATTGAGGGCATGGCCCATGTGGAGGGAACCCGTGACGTTGGGCGGGGGAATGACGATGGAGAAGGGAGGTTTTTCGGGCGAACCCGCGAAGAAGGCGCCCGAGGATTCCCAACGTTCATACCATCTCGCCTCGACCGAGGCGGGATCATAGGCGGGCGGCAGGTCGGACGGGTTCGATTGGGAGGACATGGTTCCTGGTCCCTGCGAAACCCCGGACGGGACCCCTCCGGTCACTCGGCGGGCGCCTCCATGGCGTTCCGCGCGTAGGAACCCGCAGGCGAGCCCAGGGCGTAATGGCCCGCCAATGTACCCGATTCCTGCCCGTCCATCAAGAGCCGGACCCTCTTGACCTCGGGGAAATGGTTGCTCAGGACGAAGATCAGGCCCCGGACGAACAACGTTTCCTCCCAGAATCCGAACCCGGGTTCCGGAGTGACCGAAAGATCCACGACCGCCGTACCGTCGGGGGTGAGGAAGAGACCGTTCAAGACGGCCCGGGACGGGACCGGCAACATCGCCTTCCCTTGCCGGGAGCCGTCGAGAAATGCCAGGACCGCCTGTTTCATCTGGTTCATGCGGTTCTTGCTCTGACGAATGACCGCGGGGACCATCGCGAACTGACCCGAATCGGCCGAAACCGCCCTCAACTGGATGGTGAGCGGGCGGTCACCCGGGAGGTAAAGGTCCTCCAACCGCGTCTCGGAGGATGCTTCCGATGACCGTGCCGGGCGGGTCCGCGCATCGGCCAGCCAACGGACCGACCAGGCTCCCAGCACCAGGAGAAAGGCGAGGGAAACGACACCGACCGCAAGACGCCAGGATCGCAAGACGGGATTCACGGATTCTCCTCCCCGCCGGAGCGGAGGAAATCCCGGATTCCCTCGGTCACCTTCGCGGCGAAGGCCTCGACCGCCGCGTCGCCGGAATAGCGTTCCAGGTCGGACTTCGAAGTGAGAAAGAGCGGGGTCAATACGACCGCCGTCGTGGTGAGATACCGCAGGTTCGTGTGGGAAGCGCAGAGAATTCCGCCGTCCCACCGGACGGGTTCCCCGCCGATACCGGAACGATCCGAAAGGCTCTGGAAGGCGGCGGAGGCGTCCAGGGAACGAGCCAGGGACTTCGCCAGGCGCACCCCCGCCCGGTGACGGGCGACGGGAACCCATCCCCAGGGAAGGAGTCCCGGCGGATCGTAGCCGGCCGTGGGGGGCTGCACGATCAGGAGGGGTCCCGGACGCGTTCCGGACGGCTCCCGATCGGCGTGGATCACGATGGCGAGATCCACGTCGGACGCGTTGATGCGGTCCAGCCGTTCCTTCAACTCCAGCGTTTCGTCCTTCTCACGGACGAGGAGCACCTCGAAACCCGCCGTCTTCAGGGAACGCGCGATGGATCTCGCGAAGCGAAGATTCCAATCCTTCTCGACCGCAGAACCGGCCTTCGAGCCGGAATCAGCCCCACCGTGGGCCGGATCGATGGCCACGAGAACCTCGGCTTCGGCGGCCCCGATGAGCAGGGACCCCGACAGGAGGAACAAGAAGGCAAGGCAGAG
The DNA here is from genome assembly GCA_964529445.1 of uncultured bacterium. Taxonomy (GTDB): domain Bacteria; phylum Oederibacteriota; class Muellerivitia; order Muellerivitales; family Muellerivitaceae; genus CAZGWJ01. Next base: position 7,670 of record CAZGWJ010000095.1, on the reverse strand, counting down.
GTTCTTCCTCACGTCGACTCCGGGAAACGGGATAGGTCGGTCTTCAACGGGACAACGCCTTCTCCTGGAAACGCCCCATGGCCCTGAACCGGTTCTGCCGGTCCTTTTCCAGGGCCGCGGGCGAGAGGCGCGCGAGAGGCTCCAACGCCTTCAGGATGCCCTTTTTAAGGTTCAAGGCCGCCAGGTCCGGGTTCCGGTGCGCCCCGCCGGCCGGCTCGGGCACGACGGCATCCACGATACGGAAGGAGATCAGGTCCTTCGCCGTCATCTTGAGGACCTCGGAGGCCTGCCGGATCATCTCCCGGTTGTCCCAGAGGATGGCGGCACATCCCTCCGGCGAGATGACGGAATACACGGCATTCTCCAGCATGAGGACCCTGTTGGCCACGCCGATGCCCAGTGCCCCGCCGCTACCACCCTCGCCGATGACGACCGCCACCACCGGAACCCTCAGGGTGGACATCTCGAAGAGATTGCGGGCGATGGCCTCGGCCTGACCGCGCTCCTCAGCGCCGAGTCCCGGATAAGCGCCGGGAGTGTCGATCAGGGTGATGATGGGTTTTCCGAACTTGTCGGCCAGACGCATGAGGCGCATGGCCTTGCGGTACCCCTCTGGGTGAGGCATGCCGAAGTTGCGGGCGATATTCTCGGCCGTGTCACGCCCCTTCTGCTGGCCGATCACGACGACTGGCCGACCCTCCAAGCGGGCCAACCCCCCGACCATGGCCGGGTCATCCCCGAAAGCGCGGTCGCCGTGCAACTCGATGAAATCCGTGAAACAGCGTTTAATGTAGTCGAGAGCGAAAGGCCTCTGGGGATGCCGAGCCAAGAGCACCCGCTCCCAGGGTGAAAGGGATTCGGAAATGCGCCGATGCAATTCATCGGCCTGGTCCTGCAGTTTCAGGAGTTCCCGGGAAGCGGGGGTGTCGGGAGACCGTTTCATCTCGGCGATCCGCCGTTCCAGGTCGGCCAGAACCCTCTCGTCCCTCGAAGGTGTCTTGACGCGTTTCAATGGCCCTCCAGGCATTCAAGAATCCGGTCATTATACGCAGGGGCCTCGCCGGGCCGCAACACTCGTACCGGTCGATCCCGAGGCTCCGTTCCCGGGGCCATCCGGTTATAATCCACGCATGCGGCTGATCTTCCCGGCCTCCCGGCCCCTGCGCTGGTTCCCCGCCCTCCTCTGGATGGCGGTCATTTTCGCTTTCTCCCACCACGCCAACATCGAAACGGGATTGTCCTTCGACTTCACGATCAAGAAACTCGCGCACATCCTGGAATACGGGATCCTGGCGATTGCCTTCTACCTGGCACTGGCCCCGAAACCCGGGCTTTGGTCCTTACCAGCCGCCCGTCTCACCTGGCTCCTCTGCCTGCTCTTCGCCCTTTCGGACGAGACCCACCAACACTTCATCCCCTCCCGCACGGCCCATCCCAGGGATGTCCTCATCGACGCTGTCGGTTCCCTGCTGGGGCTGTTGATCCTACGCCACCTCCTGTTGCGCCGAGAACCCCAAAATAAAAAGGCCGCCTCGTCCTGAGGCGGCCTTCCCCTTCCGAATGACAAATGGTTATTTCTTGGCCGGCTTCGCCGCAGGTTTCGCGGCCGGTTTGGCGGCCGGCTTCTCGGCCGGCTTCGTCTCTTTCTTCTTGCTCGAAAAGAGACCGATGCCGATAAGGGCCCCCGCGCCTTTTCCGGAGACAATGGAAGGACCAGGACCCGGTTTCGCGCAAGCCCAGCTCGAGACACCCGCCAGGAATGCACCCAGAACCAGCGTCGATAGGATCTTCTTCATCACAACCTCCATGAACATCGAATGGTACGGACCCTACTTGCTCTTGGCGGGCGCCTTCTTCGTAGCGGGCTTGACATCCGATTTGGCCGCTGGTTTGGGCTCTTCCTTCTTGCCCGAGAGAACCCGCAAACCCAGCAGGGCACCCGCCGCTCCGCCATAACCGCACTGTGCGCTCGCAATTCCCGCGGTTCCAGAGAGGAATGCGGCAAGTGATAGGACAGCCAAAAATCTTCTCACTTGTTCCTCCCCAGATCGAACTTGAACCGGTCGCTTTCCCGGCAGGGAACGCTTCGAAACCGCGAAGTGATCGCCTGAAAGCATATTATAGGCAGCGAAAAGGTTATTGGCAAATCCAAAAACCCGGTCGGTCCAAACTCCAGAATCAAGCCGGTCCTGTCACCAACCGGGTGCCTCGAACCAGAGGACAGAAAGGGGGGGCAGGTCGAAGACCCCCGAACAAGGCTGGTCGTTCCAGGGTTGCACCTGGGCATTCACCCCGCCCCCGTTGCCGATGTTGACGCCGCCATAGAGGGAGGCATCGGTATTGAGGATTTCCCGGTACCAGCCAGGACGCGGCAAGCCGACCCGGTACGCGTAACGCGGGACGGGCGAGAAATTGCAGATGCAGACGACCTGCCGCCTCGAGCGGGGCGCTGTCCTCAGGAAGGAGACGACATTATCATCGGCATTGCGGCAGTCGATCCAGGAGAAACCGGAAGGGTCCGCATCGGCCTCGGACAGAGCCGGCTCGGAACGGTAGAGGCGGTTCAGGTCGCGGATGAGCTGTTGGACGCCCCAATGTTCCCGCCCCTCCAGCAGGTGCCAATCGACGCTCGCGTCATGCTTCCATTCGTCCCATTGACCGATCTCGCAACCCATGAAAAGCAGTTTCTTGCCGGGATAGGCCCACATATAAGCATAAAGCGAGCGAAGGTTGGCGAACTTCTGCCAACGGTCACCCGGCATCTTGGACAGGAGGGCGCCTTTCCCGTGGACCACCTCGTCGTGGGACAGGGGTAGGACGAAGTTCTCGCTCCAGGCGTAAAGAAACCCGAAAGTCAGGTCGTTGTGGTGGTAGCGGCGATATACCGGGTCCTTGGTGAAGTAGTTCAGCGTGTCGTGCATCCATCCCATGTTCCACTTGTAGCCGAAACCCAGCCCCCCCGCGTAGGTGGGCCGGCTGACGGCCGGCCAGGCCGTGGATTCCTCCGCAATCATCAGGACGCCCGGCTCCTGGGTATGGGTCCAGGCATTCAGGTGCTTCAGGAACTCGATAGCCTCCAGGTTCTCCCGACCCCCGTAGCAGTTGGGAACCCATTCGCCTTCCTTGCGGCTGTAGTCGAGGTACAGCATCGAAGCCACCGCGTCCAGGCGAAGACCGTCGATGTGGTACTGGGTGAGCCAGTACAAGGCGTTGGCGATGAGGAAATTCCGGACCTCCTTGCGCCCGAAGTTGAAGACGAAGGTCCCCCAGTCAGGATGCTCCCCCTGGCGGGGATCCTGATGCTCGTAGAGGGCTGTACCGTCGAACCGGCCCAGCGCGAAGTCGTCCTTCGGAAAATGGGCCGGCACCCAGTCCAGGATGACGCCGATGCCCCGGTTGTGCAGTTCGTCCACGAGGAACTTGAACTCGTCCGGGTCTCCATGCCGGGCGGTCGGAGCGTAATAGGAGGACACTTGGTAACCCCAGGACCCCCCGAAGGGATGCTCCATCACCGGCATGAATTCCACGTGGGTGAACCCGAGGTCCTGTACGTAATCGGCAAAGGCATGGGCCAGTTCAGAATAGGAAAGGGGCCGGTTCCCCTCCTCGGGCACCCGCCGCCAGGAACCCAGATGCACCTCATAGATGGAGATCGGCCCCTGCAGATGACGGGTCGCGTTGCGGGCGTCAAGCCAGGCCTGGTCGTCGAACTCGTACCGCGACACATGAACCCGGGAGGCGGTCTTGGGCGGTTCCTCGGTCCGGAAGGCGAAGGGATCCGCTTTCAGCAGGTACCCCCCCTGGTAGGTACGGATCTCGAACTTGTAATTGGAATCCTCCCCCAACTCGGGGATGAAGATCTCCCAAACTCCCGAGGCGCCCATCATGCGCATGGTGTGGAGCCGACCATCCCAGCCGTTGAAATCACCCACCAGGCTGACGCTCTTGGCGCTCGGGGCCCACACGGCGAAGGAGAAACCCGGGACACCCTGGTGCTCCAGGTAATGGGACCCCAGTTTCTCCCAGAGCCGCTGGTGATTCCCCTCGTTGAAAAGGTGCAGGTCCAAGTCACCGAGGGTGGGCCAGAAGGAATAGGGATCCCTGAAGGTGAACTCCGTTTCCTGGGGATAGCGCACCTTCACCCGGTAAGGAAATGCCTCCTGGCGGTCGGCAAAGAGCCCTTCGAAGAGGCCAGCCGGATGGACGGGGGCGAGTTTCCGCGCCTTGCCCCCGTCGGGGATCACCTGGACCTCTTCCGCGTCAGGACGGAAGACACGAACGACCGTGCCGTCCTGCGACGGATGGATCCCGAGGATGGAGTGGGGCGCATTGTGCTCAAGCGCCAGGAAACGGGACAGTTCCCAAGAAGGCACGCTCCCCCTTGCGGCGGTCTTGCTGGCGCCCCGCCGCCCCTTCCGGGGTCCAGGGGCCGATCCTTCCGGCTTGCGGGGCATCAAACGCCCTCCTTCATGAGCTCGCGATTCTTCTGCAGGAGCAGGTCGGCCTTCAGCATGAGGGCCTCTGCCAGGGAGGCCAACTTGGGGAATTTCGGGCTGCGGAATGCCGCTTGGTACACCATCTCCTGCGCGGCCTCCGTCTCGAACCCGAAATTCAGCTTGCGCGCGAGAAGCAGGACATCCAGGGCCACTTTCACGTTCTCGGAAGCGGGATCATCGACCGCCATCGCGACGGCATCCGTCACCATGCCGCTGAAGATCCGGTTGGAGAAGGTGTAATCGAGCCGGTATCCCCGTTGCCTGGCTTCCTCGGCGATCCTCAAGGCCTCCTGATACGCCTCCGGATCCCGGCTTTCGCCCTGCCTCCGGATCTCCTCCTCAAACCGGCGGGAAAGCGTGAATTCGGCGGCCGCCCTCAGTTCGGGCGGGAGGGGGAAGCCGGCCGACTGGAGCATCTCGAGGTTCCGGCGGTTGTCCTCGTAGAGGCGGGCGTATTGCTCGTAGAAACGCTCCACCAGTTCCCGGAAGACGTTCTCGAAGATGTGCCGCCGACTCTCCGGGAGAAGGTGCTCTACCCCGAACTCCTGGGGTCCGAATTCGTCCTGAAGCGCCCGCAGAAGTTGAGGCAAGGACGCCGTCTGGAAGACCTTCCACACCTTCCGGGCGCTCTGGCCGAAATCCGCCATCTCCGAAAAGGGCTTGACCGCGCAATAGAAGTCGAGTCCACCCATGTGGAGGGAAGCGTGAGCGAAATGGTGGTCCTCCGTGGTCAGGGGTGACTCGAGATCCAGGTGCCCCGTGGCGAGCGTCAATCGCCCGTGATGGAGCACCTGCTTGTCGTTGAGTGCGTAATGGAAACCCCCGGCCTCCCCTTCGGCTGAAAGCCCATCCGCGGCGCTCGTCAACGCCAGGTGGGCCGCCACTCCCTGCGGGTTCACCGCGCAGGGTTCGACGTACCGGTGGTACAGGTCGGCGGCGGTCCCGGCTTCCGGCAGATTGCTCTTCGCCTCCGAAAGCAGGGCGAGGAAACGGTCCTGGGGAACGTCCAACCCCAGCCGTCCCATCAGGTCGAACATGCGGCCGGCGTACTTGAGGATCTGCACGGTCTCGATGCCGGAGACATCCGCGAAGAACCAGCCACAGGAGGTGTACATGAGTTGGGCCTGCCGCTGGACCTCCAGGAAAAGCAGGGCCCTGACCCGCTCTGCGGGGGTGAGGACACGACCTGCGTGTCGATCCAGGAATTCCCTCTTGTCCCGGGCCGGATCGAGGATGAGGGTGATGTATTCGTCCCGCGCGGCCCAGGGATCCAGGAAAAGGACCCCGCGTTTCTGTTCGAAAGAAGCATGGACCGTGTCTCGAATAAAATCCAACGCCCGACGCAGGGGGCCCCGCCAAGACTGGTTCCAACCCTCGCGCCCCCCCGTCTGGCAACCGCAATCGCGGACCCAGCGTCCCACTCCGTGGGCACAGCTCCAGGCCGTTCCCTCCCCATCAGGTCCAGTCTTCAGTTCCACCTCCCATGCGGGGGGGTATTTCTCAAGGAAGGCGCCGTAGTTCGTGACGGTATAACCCCGCCGGGGCGCCTCGAATTCCAGGGCATAGGCCAGAGAACGGTCGCCGAAATGCGTGTGGTGACCGTAGGATTCACCGTCGGTAGCGGTCTGGACCACTCGCCCTTCGCCACCCTGGGCGTGGCCGATTCGATCCATGAGGATCTGGGTGGTCTGAAGCGCGCCCTCGAAAGCGACGGCCCGCGCGATGGAACCGTCGTAGAAGAACACGGCCATGGATCGTCCCGAACCGTCCTTGTGGTAGCACCGGTACGCCACTCCGGGATCGATGTTCCCGGAGGAGACATCCCGCCAATCGCCTCCGGAAAGGGGACGGACCCTTTGGGCCTGTTCCGGGGAAAGGATGACGAACTTCAAACCCTCGTCGATGAGGGTCCCGAGGGTCGCCTCGTTGCAGGCCGTCTCGGGTAGCCAGAGCGATTCGGGATCCCGCTTGAAGCGATGGCGGAAATCAGCGATGCCCCACCGAACCTGGGTGATGCGATCCCGGTCGTTGCACAGGGGAAGGATCGCGTGGTTGTATCCCTGCGCGATGGCATTCCCATGTCCGCCGTTTTTCGCGCGACTGACCCGGTCCGCCTCCAGGATGCAGGCATAGGTTCGGGGATGCCGTTTCTCCATCCACGAAAGAAGCGTAGGACCGAAATTGAAGGATAGGGAGGCGTAGTTGTTGACGATGGCCTCGACGCGTCCCGAAAGGTCGAGAACACGGGCGTGCGCGTTGGGACGATAACACTCGGCGAAGACCCGCTCGTTCCAGTTCGGAAAGGGGGCGGCACTGGGCTGGTCGTCAACGACTTCGCTCCAGGGGTTCTCCCGGGGAGGCTGGTAGAAATGCCCATGGATGATGAGGGGAGTGGCCATCTCGACTCCTTGAGCCGTTCATTATACGGGAGGAAAGGCGGGGAAAGTCCCGTTGGACCCTGTTTTTTAGGACCCCTACCAGCCCATCAGGTCCCGAACCGCCCCGAGGACGGGCTCGGCCATCTGGCGCTGGGCACTAGCCCCGGGATGGTAATCACATCCCAGTTCCCGTATGTTCCGTTTGTCCCACCGGACCAGAGGGACCGCTTGACCGGACCTCGACCGCACCTCCTCGATGGCCGCCTCGATGCCTCTCTTCGGGACCTCGGCGCTGCTCACGCAAAGGAGTCGGACGTCGGGATACCGGGTCAGGAGCCTCAAGGCGAACGCGGAATAAGCCCCGGCCCAATCGATGAGGTCCGGCCGGGGTTCGGTCGAGAAGTCGTTCCCCCCGCATTGGAGGACGACGAGGTGGGGGATCCAACCGGAGGGATCCTCCCGGGGTTCCGGTCGTCCGGCCAGGGTCCGCGGATGGAGATCGGGGAGAGTCTGGGTACTCCGGCTCGCAGGATCGCCATAGTTGCGCAGGACGCCCTTCCCGGACCAGGCGATATAGCGGGCATCGGCCCGGAGCGCCGCCGCCGTGAGCCCGGCATACGAGAGATGCACGTCCTCGAGCGCACGGCATCCGGGACATTGGGGATCGTTACCCTCGACGCCGTATCCGCAGGCGAGGGAATCCCCCACGAACTCGATGCGCCGTTCGCTGGGCGGCGGAGGTGAAAGAAGCTCGGCGCCGGCAGGAAACAGGACTCCGCCGAAGGACGCAACCCCG
>CAZGWJ010000094.1:0-10114 GCA_964529445.1 uncultured bacterium | reverse complement strand
GTGCATCCTCTACGCCTTCTTCACCGCCCTACTGGGCCATCTCATCAGCCACCTTCGCTGGCTCCTGGACCAACAGCCGGCTCCCTTCGTCAAGTTCATCCTGAACACGGTCTACGTGCTCCTGCCCAACATGGAGGTCTACAACCTCAAGGACCGCCTCTACGAGCCGACGCTGGCCGTGGATTTCATTCTCCTGCGCGACGTGTTTCTTTACACCTTCGCCTATTCCTTCTTCGCATTCCTGGCCGGATGGCTCGCCCTGGAGAAGAGGGAATTCAAATGACCGCCGCCGACCGCCCCCTTTACCGGGACTGGCGGGCCGCGGCGATCGCCGTCCTCTTCGCCGGACAAGCCCTTCTCGCCCTGGGGCTCGACCCGCGCGTGCGACCGGACCGGCCGGCCCTTTCCGCGCGTCCGGAAGGCCCCCGCATCGCCTCGACGGTGCGCGCGGCGGCCGAGCTGACCGGCATGCGCGTGGTGGTGGGGCACGCCTTCTGGTTCCGAGTCATCCAGTACTACGGGGATTCCGGGAACTCCCGGGAGCGCTACGCCAAGCTCTTTCCCTATTGCAACCTGACGGCCGACCTGAACCCGTATTACGTCCCTCTCTATGCCTTCGGGGCGGCTCCCCTGGCTTTCCATTTGAAGCGGCCTGACGAGGCGGTCCAGCTCCTTCACCGGGGGATCGAGGCCAATCCGGGAGCGACCCGTCTCAAACTGATGCTGGCGGCCGTGGGCTTCCAGAACCGATCCGAGTGGGACAAGGTCATCCCCCTCCTGGAGGCCCAGATCATGGCCGGGGATGCGCCGACGATGCTGGTCAACATCCTCGCCAACACCTACAAGAGCGCGGGACGCCACCAGGATGCCATCCGGCTCTGGCGCCATATCCAGCGGAGGGCCACGTCCGACGAGCAACGGATCCTGGCGGGGGTGAAGCTCCAGGAACTCTACCGGTTGACCCGCGGAGCATCGGAGGCGCAACCATGAGGATCCATCCGGCGGCCTGGGTTCCCCTGATCCTGCTGTCGACCGCCCCCCTATCCGCCCAATCCCCCGATCCCTCCGCCCCGGCGCCCGTCGTGTTGCCGGCCGCGGTCCCGGCGGATCCCCTGCCCGCCGCCCGGGGAAGGGGCTCCATCGTCTTCGGGGACGCCCTGGCCGCGTCCGTCCTGCGTTTCACCTCCTCTCCCGGTTTCGACGCGAAGAAAGCCTCGGACGTGAACGACCTGGGTTTCATCTACCTCCATTTCGGGAATTACGAGGATGCGGCCGAACAGTTCGAGCGGGCGGCGGCCCTTGCGCCGGGTTATCCGGACCCGCTCGTGAACCTCGCCGTCGTGGCCTATCGCACGGGGGACCCCGCGGGAGCCCGGAAGCGGCTCCTCGAGGCCGCCCGTCTCAAGGGCCGCGAGGGGGAGATCCAGTACAACCTCGGCTTGTTGGATCACGAGGAGAAGCGCGCCGAGCAGGCGAAGCAACGCTTGGAGAAGGCCTCGAGGATCCTTCCCGGCGACCCGGAGGTCTGGACGGGGTTGGGTTGCGTCCGATACGCCCTGCAGGACATCGAGGGCGCCTACCAGGCGTTCCGGAAGGCCCGCGAGACGGGGGCGGATTTCCACGAAGCCCACTTCAACCTCGCCTTGGCCGCCCTGAGGACCGGTCGGAAGGATGAGGCCCTGGAGGCCTCCCGGGAGGCCGTCCGGCTCCTGCCGGACGATCCCCAGGTGCTGAACCTGCTGGGTATCGCCTTCCTCGAGGGGAAGCAGTATTCCAAGGCGTCGTTGGCCTTCGCGGAAGCCATCCGTCAGTATCCCGGCAACGCCTTCTATTACAACCACCTGGGACGCGCCCAACTGGGCGAGGGGCGCGAAAACGACGCCGAGAGGTCCTTCCTCAAGGCGCTCGACCTTTCCCCGCGCGCGAGGCAGGTCCAGTGGAACCTGGCGGACCTGAGATTGCGCCAGGGGCGTTTCCAGGAGGCGCTGGCCCTCTATGACGAGGCCTCGAATCTGGCGGCGGCTCGCAAGAGCCCGGTCTTTCTCTACAACCGGGGTGTCGCCGCCTACAAGGCGGGGAAGAGGGAGGAAGCCTTCGGGGATTGGAAGGCATCCTGGGCGCTCGATCCGCGCTATCCGGAACCCCTCTACGCCATGGCCCTCGCCCATGCCGACGCGGGAAAATGGCCCGATGCCCAGGATCTCGCGGCAAAAGGGGAACGCCTGGAGCCGTCCTCATCCCGATGGGTCCGGCTCCTCGCGGACATCGCCTGGGAACGGAAGGACCCTGCGAGGGCCTTGAAATCGTATCGAAGGGCCGTCGAATTCGGGGATCGTGATGTCGTCCTGCTCAGGAGGATCGAGCGGCTGGAAAAGGGAGGGGACCTGGCGGAACCGCCCGCCGAGTTTCCCGAGGACAGCCCCGGACGGTTGCGCCCCCGGGTCGAACGCGTCCTGGAGGAAGGCGAAGGGAAGACCGCGATCCAACTGGCCGAGCAGGGTGTCCGCCGCTGGCCGGATGATCCTGCGGCCTGGGAGCTTCTCGCCGATGCCCGCCGGGGTGCCGGGTTCCTTGCCGAGGCGCGCAAGGCGATGGAGAAGGCCTTGTCCCTGGCTCCGAAGGATGCAAGGCTCGTCGAGGCATTCGGCGAGATCTCGTTCGAGATGGCCGACTTCAAATCCGCCGAGGTTTCCTTCCGCAGGGCATCGGCTCTCTCCGGTTCCTCGGTCAAGGCCCCGTTGGGCCTGGGTTCGAGCCTTTTCAAGCAATACCGCATCGAGGATGCTCTGGATGCCTGGAAGACGGGTTTGCTGGAATTCCCCTCCTCCCCGGAACTCCATTACAACCTGGGGCGGGCCAACCACGAGCTGGGAAGGGCGGCCCTCGCGGGGGTCTATTACGGGAAGGCCCTGTCCTTGCGGCCCGGATATGCCGAGGCGCTCACGAACCAGGCCGTCCTGGACCTGGAGGCGGGGCGCCTGAAGGAGGCCCGCCGCAAACTGGCCGCCAGTCTCAAGCTCAATCCCGCCCTTCCCGAGACCCACTTCAACCTGGGGAACACGGCCCTGCGCGACGGGCAGTTCGACGAGGCCCTGCGCCATTACGAGAAGGGCATCTCCCTTTCCCCCCGCGACCCCGACGGCCATTACCACATGGGCGTGGCCTGGATCAAGCGCTCGCAATGGTCGAGGGCCCGCCCCTTGATGGAAAAGACCCTGGAACTGGATCCGAAGCATCCGGACGCGCTCTACAACATGGGGCGCATCATCCTCGAAACAGGGGATCCGGACCGGGCCATGAAGTTCTTCGAGGAGTCCCTCTCCGTGAAGCCCGGCCAGGCGGACGCCCATTTCGGCATCGGACTCCTGCGGTACCAGCGGGGCGACCTGAACGGCGCCGAGAAACATTTGAAACGCGCCGTCGAGGGGCCGCGGACGGCGCCGGAGGCCCTCTATTACCTGGGGCGTGTCCACGAGAAGCGGGGGGATGACGGTTCCGCCGAGATCGCCTACCGGCAGGCGGCTCGTCTCGACCCGGCGCTGGGGCTCCCCAGTCTCGCCCTGGGGGAGTTGATGAGGTCCAAGGGGCGGAACGGGGAGGCCCGCAAGGAATACGAGGCCGCCCTCAAGGCCAACGACCTGAAGGTGGTTGAGGAGGCGAGGGAGCGGATGAGGGACCTTCCATGATCCACCTGGTCACCCTGAATCCCTCCCTGGATCTCCACTTCGAATTGGATGCGGCGTCACGCGGCAAGGTGGGAGCCGTCCGCGGCCAATCGATCCATCCGGGAGGCAAGGGCCTCAATCTCGCGCGCTTTCTCTCGCGGATGATGGTCCCCTTCCGTTGTTGGGTAGCCGGCGCCGGCCGGGCGCATCCGACCCAGCGGCTCTACCGCGAACTCCTGCGCCTCGGAGAACCCTGCCTTCCGGCGGGGAACCTCCCGGTCTCGGCGCCTGTCCGATTCAACCTTCACCTTTCCCGCGGGGGATCCTTCGAGAAGCACAACCACCCGGGTTATGCCCTCACGCGGGCCGAATTGCGATCCCTGCTGGATTTTCTTTTCCGCCGAACGCGTCCGGGCGACTTGGTCGTCCTGACCGGACGTCTCCCGGCCGGTGCGCCGGAGGACACTTACCGCGAATGGATCATGCGCCTCCAATCGCAGGGACGGGTGATCATCCTGGATACGTCGGGCGAGCCCCTGCGCAAGGCGCTCGATGCGCGCCCCTTCTTCGTCAAGGTGAACCTCTTCGAGATGGGACAGGCCCTCGGGACGAGCTTCCGGAACCTGGAATCCTTCAAGACGCGCATACCCTCGCTGATCCGGAAGGGCATTGTCCGGGGTGCCGTCACCGACGGGGCGCGGGGCGCGATCGCCTGGGACGGCGCGACGGTCCTCCGGCTGAAGGCCCCGGGTCCGGTCCGTTCGCCCGGCGTCGTGGGGGCGGGTGACGGGTTCCTGGCCGGATGGCTGGCGGGGCTTTCAGCCGGGCTTTCCCTGTCGGTCAGGGCACGGTTCGCGGCCGAATGCGGTGCCCGGGTCGCGAAAATGGGAATCGGGGATTTCAGGCCGCCCCGCATGAACCGGCCCAGGGGCGGATCGTGAACCGCGAGGGCGTTCTCGGCGTGACCCAGGCCCTTCAAGCCGCGCGCGCCCTCCTTGAGACCCGCTTCCCGTCCATCTCCATATCGGGCGAGATCACGGGGTTCAAGTTGTCCGGCCCCGGCCACATGTATTTTTCCCTGAAGGACGAACGCAGTGTCCTGAATTGCGTCTTCTTCCGGTCGTCGAACGCGGGATTGGCTTTCAAACCGGAGGACGGTCTCAAGGTGGTCGCCACCGGCTCCCTGACCCTCTACGAGGCGAGGGGACAGTTCCAACTCAATGTCCGGGGCCTGGAGCCCCAGGGCCTGGGAGCCCTCCAACTTCAGTACGAGCAACTGAAACGGCGGCTGGCAAGGGAGGGCCTGTTTGAGGAGTCGGCCAAGAAGCCCCTGCCTCGTTTCCCCCGTCGCGTGGCGCTCCTCACCTCACCGCAAGGCGCCGCCATCCACGATTTCCATCGACTGTTGCAGGATCGCGTTTCGGTGGAGTCGGTCCGTCTCTTCCCGGTGAAGGTCCATGGTGCCGAAGCGCCGGAGGAGATCGTCTCGGCCCTCGGGGAGGCGGGATCGGACGACTCGTTCGACGTGCTGGTCCTGACCCGGGGCGGAGGAAGCCTGGAGGACCTGGCGGCTTTCAACGACGAGCGCGTGGTTCGGGCGCTGGCCGCCTGCCCGCATCCCACGATCAGCGCGGTGGGACACGAGACCGATTTCACCCTGTGTGATCTCGTCGCGGACCGGAGGGCGGCCACCCCCAGCGCCGCGGCGTCCCTCCTGGGCCCGTCCCGGGACGAGGTGCGGGAGACCCTGGCGGATTTTCACGCCCGCTTGGGTTACTCGTTCACGGCCCTCCTGCGTTCCTTCCGGAGGGCCTGCGAAGGGTTCCGCCAGCGTCTGGAGGGAAGGCATCCCGGCCGCATCCTGGGTGATTCCCGGCAACGCCTGGACGAGATCCTCGCGGACATGATCCGTGCCTGTCGGATCGGGTTGAAGGAGAGGGGTTCATCCCTCGAGGTGCTGGCTTCCGATCTGAAGGGTCACCAACCGGGCGCCCGGATCCGGCCCCTCCGGGAGCGGATGGGCGACCTGTCGACGACCCTGCATCGCCTCCTCAAAGGATGTTTGAGGGGCCGGGAAGGCGTCGTCGAGGGGGCCCGGATCCGGCTCGAGGCCTGCCATCCCATGGCGCCCTTAAGCCGCGGCTACGCCCTGGTGACGCGTGCTTCGGACGGCACCTTGCTGAGAGACGCCGTCCAGGCGCCCCCGGGCGAGAAGGTTCGGATCCGGCTCCACCGGGGGGAATTGGACTCGACGATTACGGCGAGCCGTCCCGAGAACGCCAAAGTCCGTCCTGACCAAAGGCGGGAGGTTTGATATCATGGTCACAAGGAAGGGTGAAATGAGCGCATCCGTTTCGTTCGAGGACTCCCTGGCGCGGCTCGAGGCCATCGTCGAGAAGATGGAGTCCGGGGACCTCAAACTGGAGGAATCCATCCGCCTTTTCGAGGAGGGCATCAAGCTCACGCGCGCCTGCAACCAGCGCCTCGAGGAAGCCGAGAAGAAGGTCCAGCAGCTCATGAAGTCGTCCGCCGAGGAACCGCCGGCACGGAAGGGCAAGACCTGACCCGATGCCGTCCTTCCGCCCCGAACCCTACCTGGCCTCGAGGGCCGCGCTCGTCGATCGCGCCCTGGACCGGATCCTGAAGGACCCGGGTGGCTGTCCGCCCTCCCTTCTTCGAGCGATGCGCTACAGCGTCTTCGCGGGAGGGAAACGCCTGCGGCCCGTCCTCTGCATGGCCGCCGCCGAGGCGGTGGGCTTGAGGGCGTCCGTGGCCCTGCGCCCCGCCTGCGCCCTGGAACTGGTGCACACCTACAGTCTCATCCATGACGACCTGCCGGCCCTCGATGACGATGATCTGCGGCGGGGCCGCCGGACCAATCACGTCGTTTTCGGGGAGGATCGGGCGATCCTCGCGGGGGATGCGCTCTTGACCCTCGCCTTCGAGGTGATCTCGAACCCTCAAGGGTTGTCCCGCGAGCGGGTCCGGAACGTTCCGGGCGCCGTCCGCGAACTCGCCTCCCAGGCGGGATTCGCCGGCATGGTGGGCGGCCAGGTCTCGGATCTCGAGGCCGAGGGCAAAAGACCCACCCTGGCCCGGGTGCTGTCCATCCACCGCAGGAAGACGGGCGCCCTGCTGTCGGCCTCGGTGAGACTGCCCGCGATCCTCCAGGGAGTCCCTCCGGCGGTTCTCTCGGCCCTCACGCGTTACGGCCGCTCGGCGGGGCTCGCCTTCCAGGTCGTGGACGACGTCCTGAACGAGACGGGGGATGCCCGGACCTTGGGCAAGGCCGCGGGGAGCGACAAGGCCCGTGGAAAGATGACCTATCCGGCCGCCGCGGGGCTCGATGCCGCGCGTCGCCGGGTGGATGAACTCACGAAGGACGCCATCCGGGCCCTGGCACCCCTGGGACGCCGCGCGGAGCCTTTGCGGGGCCTGGCGCTCCACATGGCGCGACGGACGAACTGATTCCCCGACCCCAAAGGAAAAAGATGCCCTACGAATACCTCGATCGGATCGATTCGCCCGCCGACCTGAGGGCCCTGCCTGTCACGGCCCTTCCGAAGGTGGCGGAGGAACTTCGTGATTTTCTGGTCACCTCCGTCTCGAAAACCGGGGGGCATCTCGGCGCGAGCCTGGGTGCCGTGGATTTCACGCTGGCCCTCCACTATGTCTACGACACGCCGAGGGACCGGGTGGTCTGGGACGTCGGCCATCAGGCCTACGGCCACAAGGTCCTCACGGGGCGCCGGGGACGGTTCCACACCCTGCGGCAGTACAAGGGAGTCTGCGGCTTTCCCAAGCGTTCTGAAAGCGAGTACGACGCCTTCGCGGCCGGTCACGCGGGGACGGCCCTCTCGGCCGCCTTCGGCATGGCGGTGGCACGGGACCTCCTCCGGCAGGATCACCGTGTCCTGGCGGTCGTGGGCGACGCCTCCGTCTCCAACGGGCTGTCTTTTGAGGCCATGAACAGCATCGCCCACCGGCAGGACACCGATCTGACCGTGATCCTCAACGACAACGAGATGTCCATCTCGCCCAATGTGGGGGCCATGTCGGCCTACCTGAACAAGATCCTGGCGGGGAAACCCTTCAACGACGCCCGGACCCGCCTGGAGCGCCTGCTCGACCGCATCCCCAACGTGGGACCTCAGGTCCTCAAGATGGCCCACCATGCCGAGGAGGCGCTCAAGGGTTTCGTCACTCCCGGGACCCTCTTCGAGGAGCTCGGATTCCGGTACTACGGCCCCCTGAACGGCCATGACGTCCTCCTCCTGGTGGAGATCTTCCGGCGCGTCCGTGAGCTCAAGGGGCCCATCCTGCTCCACGTCGTCACGCAGAAGGGAAGGGGATACGAGCCGGCCGAGAAGGATCCCGAGAAGTTCCACGGCGTGGCGGTCTTCGACAAGGAGACGGGCGAGATCCTGCCCGGCTCCACCCCCCCGGCCCCCACTTACACGAAAGTCTTCGGGGAGACCCTGGTGGCGATGGGGGAACGGTTCCCGAAACTCTACGCCATCACGGCCGCCATGGCCGACGGGACGGGGTTGAAGGCCTTTTCCGAGCGGTTCCCGGAACGCTTCATCGACGTGGGCATCGCGGAGAGCCACGCGGTGTGCATGGCCGCCGGGTTGGCCTGCGAGGGGTTGAAGCCCGTGGTGGCCATCTATTCCACCTTCCTGCAGCGCGCCTACGACCAGGTTATCCACGACGTGTGCATGCAGAACCTCCCGGTCGTCTTCGTCCTGGATCGCGGCGGCATCGTGGGCGAGGATGGCGAGACGCACCAGGGTGTCTTCGACCTCTCCTTCCTCCGCTGTGTCCCGAACCTCGTGGTGATGGCTCCCACCAACGCCGACGAGATGCGGCATATGCTCCTGACCGCCCTTGAACATGAAGGGCCGGTGGTTCTCCGATACCCCCGGAGTCCCGTCGAGGGGGTTCCCTTCATGGGGGAGATCCGTTCCCTGCCCCTGGGGAAGGGCGTCGTGACGCGGGAAGGCCCTGATTACGGCCTCCTGGCCGTGGGACGCATGGTGCCGGTCGCCGAGAAGGCCTGGGAGATCCTGAAAGACGAGGGTTGTACCGGCACGGTGGCCAACATGAGGTTCGTGAAACCCGTCGACCGGGAACTGCTTCGTGCCCTGGCCGGCAGGGTTCCGGCGCTCTGGTCCCTCGAGGAGAACGCGGTGATCGGCGGTTTCGGTACCGCCTGCCTGGAGGCGCTCCGCGAGGAAGGGCTCTCGGGAAAGCTCCGCGGCTGCCTGGGCGTCCCCGACCGGTTCCTCGAGCACGGGAAACCGGCGCTTCTCCGCGAGGAGTGCGGTTTGGAACCGCCCCAGGTGGCCCGCATCGTGCGAGAGGGCCTGGAGGGTGGCCGGAAGTGACGACTCCCGTGTCCCGGAAAACCTGGATCCAGCTCGCCATGGACTTGGCGGCGGTCCTGGTACTGGTGCTCCTCTTCAGCTTGGGCGCGAGGTTGGGATCCGGGACCTCGAAGGCCGCCGCCGATAAGCCCGTTCCCGAGCCGGTTCCCGAGACGCATCGGGACGCGGTGGAACTCCCCCCCCTGAAGTCGGCCCTCGACCTCGGGCGGTTGAGGGCTTCCGACCTGAAGGTGTCCCGGCACCAGGTCCGGATCGGCGAGAACTACTGGTCCATCGCCCGCGATTACAAGGTCAATGTCAGGACCCTCCTGGGCGCGAACCCTGACATGCCTTTCACGGCGAGCGTGGATCAGACCCTGCTCGTTCCCTCGAAGGACGGGGTTCTGCATCCGGTCGATGCGGGCGAGAATTTCCGATTCGTGGCCGAACTATACGGGGTCGACGAGGACGTCCTGAAGAAGGCCAACCCGGTCTCCTGGTGGAAACCTCTCCGGACGGGTGACGTCCTTTTCGTGCCGGAGGCCAAGCCCCTCCGGATGAGCGATCAGTGGAAGGATTATTTCTCCAAACGCGGGATGTTCGGGGTGCCTTTCTCGGAATGGGGGAAGGGGTGGACTTCCCGATACGGGCTGCGCTCGGACCCGATCACGGGCGAACAGCGCATGCACCGGGGCATGGATTTCAAGGCGAAATACGGGGCCGAGGTCTTCGCCTCGGCGGGGGGCCGCGTCACGTTTTCCGGTGTTTCCGGCGGCTACGGCAACCTCATCATCCTCGCGCACGGGAACGGCTATACCTCCTATTACGGCCACCTTTCGCGCATCGAGGTCAAGGTCGGCCAGAAGGTCCGGCGGGGGCAGCGCATCGGTCGGGTGGGGACCAGCGGGCGCGTGACGGGGCCGCACCTCCACTTCGAGATCCGGAAGAACGGCAGAACCGTCGACCCCCTGCCCCTCATCTGAGGCGGGTTTCGCCTCTTTCGTCGGGCTGGAAGGGAATGCCGGACGGACTATAATGAAAGCATGATTTCCCGACGCACCCGGTACCTGTTGCTCCTGCTTC
>CAZGWJ010000093.1:0-10429 GCA_964529445.1 uncultured bacterium | reverse complement strand
GCATCGGCGACCTAAGACGCGTCTTTCAAATTCCCTTCCCGCAGCGCACACTCATCGAGCCCTTCCCCGAGGAGCGCACAAAGGTCGTGTCTTGGAGGGCTACCTGATGAACTTGAAACAAACGTTCAATTGAGGCGTTTCAACCGTTCCAGATCCAGCCTCAACTCCTCCAGATCCTCCAGCATCACTTCCATGGATCCGGCATCGTCCCCCGAGAAAAGGTTGTAGAGGTCGAACAGGAGGGACCAGAGCTCCTCGGGACTGCGCTTCTCCGACATCAGGAAGTACCGGATGTAAAGATGGTAACGGACACATTGCTCGAACAGGTCCGCCAGGCGGGTACCCTTCAATTCCGCGCTGGCCAAGGACATGGCTTTCAGGACCGGTCCCACCTCGGCCAGCACGCCTTTCAGGTATTCCTTGAGGTCGAGCCCCTGGATGACGTCGAAATACAGGGTGTCGAAAGTATCGCTCTTGAGGTTCGGCCGGTTCTGCTCGTCGAACCGCCGAAAAGCTTCCGCGTAACCGACGCCGGCTTCGCGCAACTGCTGGAGGTGCCCCACCAGTTCCGCCAGGGCAGGCAGGAAATTTTCCTTCCCCAGTTCCCTCGTGGTGGCGTATGCGTGGATGAGGTGCATGTAGCGGAATGTGGCCGTGCCGCACCGGTCCATGGCGGCCGCAAGTTCCGCGGCGGATGCTTCGGGTACGCCCTGGCTCTTGAGCCTCGCCTCCAGGATGCCACGCGATTCAGGCCCGGGTTCCCATTCCTGGATGTTGGCCATGAACTGTTCGGGCGTCAATGGCTCGTCGGTCATTACCGATCCTTATGGCACAGATACTGAGTATTCAAATCCAACGCGAAGCCGCGAAGAAAGACGACCTTTTCCGACAACTCCTCATTCCTCATTACTCATTCCTAATTGGGGGAAATGATGTTCTTGCGTCCCCATCGTGAGTTCATTTCCCCCAGAACATCGGTCAGTTCCCGGTCCAGGCGGTCCTCGTGCCGCCCAGGTCCCGCATGATCCGCCCGGTAGGCCCGGAAGACGTAACCTCGCTCGACGAAGCGCATCCGCTCGTTGATGTCCTGGTACGAGAAATCGTCGCAGGCGTCGGACCTCAACCAGACCCCGAACCAGCGCGCCTTTCTCTTCTCGGCTGTCAGTTCCAGAGTCAACACCATCTGACGTTCGAGTCCCTGTCCCGCAAGATCCGAGCGCACGAAGACACCGACCAGGTCGTAGCGGTCGGCTTCCACGGCGCGCATGGAGCCTAGGGCCAGGAATCCGCCCCCCTCCTCGGCGGCCGCGACCACGGCATCGCGAAAGAACCCGTCGCCGTCGACCCCGAAGGGCCGAAGAAACTCCCGGGCGGGGCCCTCTTCCCCCTGCTTGAGCAAACGGATGATCATGGACGCACCCCGCCGGACGGAATCACGCCGGCAGTATAACCCCCTTGGTTCGGTTGTCATAAACGGAACCTTCCCTTATCATGCTGATTCGCTTCATCTTCCCCCCGGAGGTCATTCCATGCCCCTCGCCCGCAACAAGATCACCGTCGTCGGTGCCGGTAACGTCGGAGCGGCCTGCGCCGCCTGGTGCGCCGAGCGCGACCTGGGCGACCTCGTGCTGGTGGACATCCCCGCCACCAAGGACATGCCCAAGGGCAAGGCCCTCGACCTCTCGCAAGTGGACCCCATCTCCGGCACCAACTGCCGCATCATCGGGGCCGTGGACTATGACGCTACGGCCGGTTCCGACGTATGCGTCATCACGGCGGGCGTTCCCCGCAAGCCCGGCATGAGCCGCGAGGACCTGGTGGCCATCAACCAGTCCATCGTGGCCGACGTGGCGAAAAAACTCGCGCAACGCTCCCCGGGGGCCATCCTCATCAACGTGACGAACCCGCTCGACACCATGACCTTGGTGGCCTTGAAGGCGTCCGGGTTCCCGAAGAACCGCGTGATGGGACAAGCCGGTGTTCTGGACGGCGCCCGGATGCGATCCTTCATCGCGGCGGAGCTCTCGGTCGCCGTCGAGAACATCCAGGCCACCGTCCTGGGCGGCCACGGCGACGAGATGGTGCCCCTGACCCGTTACACGACAGTGGCGGGCGTGCCGGTCACGGAACTGATCCTGCCGGATCGCCTGAACGCCATCCTGGACCGCACGCGCAAAGGCGGGGGCGAGATCGTGTCCCTGCTGGGTACCAGCGCCTGGTTCGCCCCGGGCGCCGCGGCCGGGTCCATGGTCGAGGCCATCCTCCGGGACAAGAAGCTCATCGTTCCCTGCTCGGCCTACCTGGAGGGCGAATACGGCCTTACCGGGATGTGCTTCGGCGTCCCCTGCAAGCTGGGGCGGGACGGGATCGAGAAGATCTACGAGTTCAAACTGAACCCGGACGAGAAAGCCATGCTGGACAAGTCGGCCGCCCTTGTCGGCGATACGATGAAAGCACTTAAATAGATCGACCCCCAAGTCCCCAAGACCCCAAGGACGACGAATCTTGATCGATCCTAAAAAGTCATTCTTGGGGACTTCGAGTCTTGGGGGTAATATGCTCTCGTTATGACCATGATCAACGAACTCAAGACCCTGCAACTGAACTCGCGGGCCGACTGCCAGATCTTCGACCTCACGGGAAGAATCCAGTCCTTCCTCAAGGAAATCGGTGCCGAAAAGGGGATCCTCACGGTATCGGGAGTGGGGTCCACGCTGGGGATCACGACAACGGAACACGAACCGGGACTCCTGAAGGACATCCCGGAGTTCCTCGATCGGATCCTGCCGGAAGGATCCTATCACCACGATCAGACCTGGCATGACGGGAACGGGCACTCGCACATGAGGTCCACGCTCATCGGCACCAGCCGGACGTTCCCCGTGTCGGAAGGCGAGGCCGTGCTGGGCACCTGGCAACAGGTCATCCTGCTTGATTTCGACAACAAACCCCGCCAAAGACAGGTCGTGCTCCACTTCCTGGGGGAATAGCACCCAGGAGGCGAATGAGCAATTTGGAATTAGCCATTGCCGGGTTTAAAAACTCCAACGACGACACAACACGCCCTATTTCTCATTCAGAATTCCAAATTCATCATTGTTCTACTGCGGATTGACTTGGTTGGCCAGGAACGCTTTCAGCCGTTCCGTGTCCTCCTGCCGCATCAACAGGAATTGAAGGCCCGCCCGGTACATCGTGCGCGCCCCTTCCTTGAACTGCTGGACCCACTTCACCTCGGTCACGCAGGAGATCTCCGGCGGCGATTGCGGCAGTTCGAAGGACACCAGCACCTTGTAGCCGGCCCGGAAGAGGTCGCCGCCCACCAGGGCCATGCCACCCTGCGAGATATCCTGCGTGTGTCCCAGGGGCACGCCCGACGGGGAGACGACGACGGGATTCACGAAATCGGGATTGTTCTTGTATCCGCGGAAGGCGTTCTCGGACAACAGGCTGTACTTGGTGACCAGGGAAAGGATGATGCGCTCGGAGGCGCGCTTCTCGAGGAAACCCATCGTCATGGCAAATCTCCCGGAAACCAGGGATCCGATCGGCCGGGGCGAAGGAGGGGCCCCTCTGTTCCCCTCAGGACTTGGGGATCCGGCTCATGATGTACTGGTGCATCTTCATGGCGTCGCCGGCCTTGAGAAGGAGGAACTTCAGACCCGCACGGTACATCGGGCGCCTCATCTCCTCGAACTGCTGGACCCATCGCACCTCGGCGACGTAGGTCAACTCCGACTGGAGCGAGGGAAGTTCGAATTTCACGAGCAGTTTCTGCCCCTGCCGGAAGGCCTCGGTCCCGACCAGGGCCATGCCGCCTTCCGAGAGGTCCTTGGCCTCACCCTTCAGGAAGGAAAACATGCCGCCCCCACCCGCCGCGGAATCGTTCTGGGTGATGAATGCGGAACTGCTGCCGTATTCCCGGGCTTTCTGCTCGCTGAGCATCTCATAGGATGCCTTGAGGGCGACCTGGACGCGTTCATGCTGTCGTTTCTCGACGAGACCTTGTTTCATGAACGCCCCCCACCGCTCTTGGGTTAAACGGCTAACCGAATTATACCGCCCGATTCGAAATCCCCATGCGTTGCTATTTTCATTATTTTCCCGGGCTGTCGCCCGTCCTTGCAACAACATCAGGCCATTATTCCTCAGGTTCCCCCCTGCTACGCTGGAGGATTTCCATCATTTTCCGGTCCAGTTGATGTCCCTCCCAGGTCTCGTACGTGACGTCCGCCCGCTTGCTGTCAAGGGGCCCGAAGTCGCCCGTGAAGTTCCACAGGGCCCATCCCCAGCCGGCCTTACCATAGTTGACGAGGACGTCCTCCATGAAGCTCAGGGTCACGTCGTGGGGGGTCTTGTTGTACACGCCCCATTCCCCCACCATCACGCCGACTCCCTTCTCCTCAAGGGCCAACCATGGCTCCACGCATTCCTTCCAATGCCAGGTGCGGTCCACGGCGTCCTTGTTCTTCTCCGGGTCCAGTTGAAGGTCCGTCTTGAGGAACAGGGTCCCGGGCTTCACGCCCCAGTCCAGGGTCGTGGGAACGAGAGTGACGGGCATGCCCCCCCGGGCCTGCAGTTCGAGTTCGGAATAGGTCAACCAGTCGCCCTCGCCGATCGCGAGCTCGACGCGCTTCGTCCCGGCGGGCACCGCGGCCGTGTAATCCCGGTCATAGACGTTTTGGAAGATCTTCCATTCCTCCTTCCAGACCGACTGCTTCCACTCGCCCTCGCCCTTCCCGGGCTCGAAGACATGGGTGAAGACCGTCTTGCCGTCGGCTTTCACCGAGAAACGCGCCAACCGCGAGACCGTAGCCACGCGCAGGCGTACTTTCGTCGCCTTAGGAAAACCGCCTTCCAGCACCAGCGGTCCCTGGAGATCGGGCTTGTCGGAACCATAGAGGTATTGAGGCAGTTTCGGGGAAGGCCAGAGGGGCTTCGCCCAGGTCTGCCCCGACACCCAGGGGGCCTGGTAATGCGTGAGACCGAAGGGCTGGTAGCCGCGGGTGCATTGGGCCACTTTCAGAGGGATGAGTTCCGGCACCGGGACGCGGCCGTATTCGTTGCCGTCACACAGGATGAGACGATCCTCGTCCACCTTGCGGATGGCCTGGCACATGATGCCCGCCACCTTCGCGTAGGTTTCCCCCGTGATGCCGTAGGGCTCATTGAAGAGGTTGAAGGAGATTTCCCGGTTGGGCCGTCCCCGGTAGCGCCGGGCGAGCATCGCCCAGTGCTTCGCGCAGACCTTCTGCGCCTCGGGATCCGTCCAGAGTTCCTTCGCCTCCTTCGGGGTGTTCACGCAGAAACCCGGCGCGCGGTGAAGGTTGATATCCACGTGGACACCGTGTTTTCTTCCCCACTCGACCGCCTGGTCGAGGTTTTTCAGCACGTCCTCGTCGAATTTCTCCCAGTCGTTGTCCCGGATATAAGTGCGGTAGTCGAGGGGCAGGCGGACGAAATCGAATCCCGCCTCCCGGATCAGCCGGAACTCCTCCTCCACGAAGGGCCGGTTGCTCCAGTCCTTCGAGAAGCGGTTGAGGAGGTTGAACCCCCTCCAGCGGGGCAGTTTCTGCCAAGTGGCTTCCGGGAGGGGGGTGGGGGATGTCACGGGTTCAGAAAGACCCCATCCTGGCGCAAAAGCCAGAAAAGCAAGGATCAGACAGGGCCAGAACCGCCGGGTCAGCATGGGTTTCCTCCTTCGGTGTGGGCGGATGATGGGTCATGTGCTTTATGATAGCCCAGGACGGAATAAACGGGATGTCTTCCGTCTATAGGACGATCCAAAATTACTGCGAGAGTCGAATGAAGCGCACCCTATTATCCCTATCATTCATTTTCCTGGTCTCCCTGTTCACCGCCTGCCGGGATCCCTTCCTGAAGCCACCCCTGCCGGCCCCACCCCTGCCCACCGCCACGCCGACACCTACGCCGACGGTAACCTGCCACGTCCCTATCGCCATCCCCACCCTGGGCTCCGGCATCCTGCTGCCTTTCAGTTACAACTACGCCTCGGACCTGTACCAGGCGAAGGGGATCACCCTCCCGGACCCCGTCGTCCTCCATGACACCGGGGAATGCGAGACCTACTTCGAGGGAATGACCCTCTGCTCAGGGACGGACTTCTCGACCACGACCCTCATCGTCTGGCATTCGCAGTTCGGGTGCGGCGGGGCCTCCGCCATCACCCTCATCGAACAAAATTGCGACCCCGGACTCACGCTCTTCAAGACCTACCAGGAGGGATGCCAGTTGTGCCAATGCATCACGGACTCCTACAGCTGGCTTTCCATCCCTGCCACGGACCTGAACATCACCCGCCAATTTACGAACGGTTCCTGGACCTATCCGTTTCCGACGTTCGTCCCGACCTTCACCTTCCCCGGCTGGACCCCGGTCGTTCCCAGCCCCACCCCGACCCCCTGAACCGTTCCCCCTTGAACCCGCCACTCCTCCCCCTGTAGATTGGTCCCATGCGACAAGGCATGCTCGTCTTCATTGGCATCTTCACCCTCATCCAGGCCCTCTGGTGCTTCTATATGGGCAAGCGCCTCATCGGCCCCGACGTACCCGCCCCCTGGCGCACCTGGTTCTGGGGCCTCCTCATCCTCCTCTTCCTCTTCCAATGGCTCATCCCCGTGGACATGTGGGTAGACCGCCTCACCCCCGACTACTCCCCTCTTCGCACCTTCCTCTACTGGGCCAGCTATCTCTCCATGGGCTTTCTCACCCTGCTTCTGTTCCTGGTCTTTTTCAGGGACCTCGGTTCCTGGCTGGCGGCCGGACTCGGAGCGGCCCTCCGACCCGTCTCGAACGATTTTTCGGAATCCCTTCGAACCGTCCCGGCGGCCCTCCTCTCACCCCGGGCTTCCCTCGCCCTGGTCCTGGCGGCGTTCCTGCTGAACCTCGCCGGGCTCGTACAGGCCCTTTTGCCTCCCCGTGTCGCGAAAGTTGAAGTGGCATTCGCGAATCTACCGACCGCCTTCGAGGGATATCGCATCGCGCAGTTCAGCGACCTGCACCTGGGTCCCACCCATCGCCGCACCTGCGCCGAAAGGTCCTCGCGGATCCTCGATTCCCTGGAGGCCGACCTGGTTGTCTTCACGGGCGATTTGGCCGACGGTTTTCCGGGCAAGCTCCGCCACGACTCGGAACCGCTGGGCAACATCCGTGCGAAGGACGGCAAGCTCTTCGTCACGGGAAACCACGAGTACTATTGGGACGCGAAGGGCTGGATCCGGAGGATGCAAGAGCTGGAATACCGGGTGCTCACGAACGAGCACCTGCTCGTGAGACGGGGCGATGCCGCCCTGGCCATCGGGGGCATCCCCGATTTCACGGCGAGGAGGATCCCCCTGACGCCGCCTCCCGACATCGCGAAGGCGTTCGAGGGAATCCCGGAGGGCGTCCCGAAGGTCCTGTTGGCTCACCAACCCGTTGAAGCGCGTAACGCGGCGTCCCTGGGGGTGGGATTGGTCCTGTCGGGCCACACCCACGGAGGCCAGTTCATCCCCTTCAACCTTTTGACCGGCCTGGCCCAGCCCTACCTGGCGGGACTCTACCGCATCGGGGACACGCAGTTGTACGTGAACCGGGGCACGGCCTGGTGGGGCCCGCCGAACCGCCTCGGCATCCCGCCCGAGATCACGCTGATCACTTTGCGAAGATCCGATTGAACCTTGAACGGATCAAGTGCATCCCCTCACCCATCGTTCATCTCTGAAACAGCGCTCGAACGATTGCCCTCTCCCGCAAGCGGGAGAGGGGTCAAGGGAGAGGGCGCCGCAAATAAAAAAGGGCGGGGGAACCCCGCCCATCCTTCATTCCTAATTCCTCATTCCAAATTACTCATTGCCTTCCATCACGGGCTCGCCGTGATCGATAGTATGTATTGCCCTGCGTCGGAAGCCAACTGATACCCGTCCACGATGACGTAGTAAGTCCCCGCATCCAGGTACTGCGCGATGCGGGACTGCTTGCCCGTACCCCCGCAGGCCGCCTCGTCGTCGTTGGCGGCGATGGTGGAGGAGTCGTTCCCGCATTGGCTCCTCAGGTACAGGAACGTATCGAAGGAAGATCCACAGAGGGAGATCGTCACCGCCCGGGGCGTTGCCAGGGTGAAGGAATAGAGGTCGTCCGGCGCCTCTGCGCCGTAGGCGCCCCTTGCGTAGTCGTTTGCGGAAGCCGACGTGTTTCCCACGACCGGTGTGCTATTGATACGAGCCGTGAGGTCCTCCAAGGGACTGTCGGCACAGGAGGCCGGAAGCACCGGCGTCAGGGTCGGCGTGGTCGTCCAGGTCACCGTCGGGGTATGTGTGGGCGTATGGGTGTAGGTGGGGGTCGGGGAGATGGTGGGAGTCACGGTCGGGCTGGGATAGGTCCCCGGTTCCAACTGGCACAATTCCGCCGTCACCATCAGGTCAACGCTCGTGAAGTAATCGGTATTGGGGTTCGTAATAATGGTGTCCCAACTGAAGCTGGTCTGCCAACGAACGGAATCGCCCGTTTGTCCGCGCCAGTAATAATCCCGGCACCCGTTCGTCGAGAAACCCACCCAATACTTTCCGGGATAGAGGAGCGGTGTATGGATCGGTATGTGGTTCCATCCCGCCACCTGATTGAAGGTCGTGCTGACGATATAGTTGCCGGGCATGCCGTCGTAACGGCTGGTGAACAGGAACGCCCGGCCAACGCCTGAACCGCTTACCAGTTCCAGATTGAGCGCCTTCAGATAGGACGCTTTGGTAAGCACCATGTCGTCGTAGAACACATAAGAGCAGTAATTACCCAAATTGCTCGTATGCGTCGTCTGCCCGATCACGCCCGGTTGCTCGCAAGTCGAGATGGCCGTGAAAGTGACGGTCGGAGTCGGGGTCACCGTGAATGATGGCGTGTAAGTAAATGTGGGGGTTAAGGTATTGGATGGCGTTGCCGTGATATAAGCACCCGGTGATACCCCGCAGAGGTTCGCATAAATCGACAAGTCGTAATTACCCATATTGCTCCAGCCGGTGATTGTCGCAGGCAGCGACGCGCCAACGTACGCGTAACCGCCGTTCGACGTGCTGCTTCTGCCGAGCAAGCACGGATAATTGGGATTGTTCATCTCTGTGCATGCCATCAACCAATATTGACCCGCATACAGAAGAGTGGTTGGAACCGGGACGGTCGTCCAACCAGTGCCGCTTGTCGTGATAGGCATACTTTGCACAATCAAGCGATGTGGTGAGTTACCGACATTGCTATATACCGCCAAACGCATATAGGCCGTGTTCGAATAATTGTTAAAGACCGACAAAGCAGACAAATTCGAGTCCTGATCAAGCGACATACGGTAGCCATTGGCATACCCGCCGACTCCTCCATGAAAGCACAACTGCCAGCCTGTGACCGTCATTCCTGCGCTCGCTTGCCCCGGGCAACTCGTCTGAATTGCCGATATGCTCAGCGAGAACAAGCCAGAATCCACCGTGCTTCCATACCCGTCCACGATGACGTAATAGGTCCCGGTATCGAGGGTAACGTTCGTGATCTGCGATTGCTTGCTCCCCACCCCGCACACTGTCGAATCGTCGTTCGCGGCCACGGTCGTGGTCTGGTCGTCACAGACCGTTCGGAGGTACAGATAGGTGTCGAAGGCGGAACCGCAAAGGGAAAGGGTCACCCGGCGCGGCTCGGTCAACGTGAAACGGAAGACCCGGTCGGGACTGGAGCCCCCGATGCCGAAGTTATTGAAGTCGTTCGTCCCTCCCGACGTCGTTCCCGTGACAGCCGCCGTGTTGATGGAGGAAGTGATGTCGGGGACGCTCCCGTCAGGGCAAAAGGCCGTCGGGGCGGGCGTCAGTGTCTTCGTGAAGGTCTTCGTGATGGTCGGAGTGGCGGTGTTCGTCGGGGTCCAGGTCGGCGTCGAGGTCCAGGTCTCCGTGTGCGTGGCTGTGTCGTAGGTGCCCGCCACGAGGCTGCAATAGTCCATGCGGAAGCAGGTTTCGTTGGACCCCCAGTTGTTCCAACCGCCCGAAACGGAGGCGGGATAGGGTCCGTAGGCAAGACTCTTGTAGATCGTCCGGCTCCCCGCCTGGTAGGTCGAATAAAGCGTGCTCTGGCAGAGGAGGGCCACGTAATAATTGCCCGTGAAAGCCGTGATGGACGGCACCAGGACCTGGTTCCAACCCGCGGTCGAGGTCATCTCCTCGCCCTGCCAGTAGAGGGAGGCCGGCGCGTTCGCGACATCCGTCAGGATCGCCGCCCGGAAGCGGATGCCCGCCTGGGTGATGTAGTAGTTGAGGGCGTACACCGACACGTCCTTGAGGAGCGTCACCGGGATGGCCACGATCTGGTTTGCACCGAAGCTGTTGGCGTTCGCGTAGGTGCCGCTCGCCCCGGCGGTGCCAGGAAGCGCGCAGGTGGGGGAAGGCGTGAAGGTCGGCGT
>CAZGWJ010000092.1:0-10456 GCA_964529445.1 uncultured bacterium | reverse complement strand
CGCTTCCTTCAGGGCCGTATTCGGCCTGATCCCGGGTGGGGCGGCCGTTTTGCCGTCGGAAGGCACGAACCAGGGCATCAATTTCAAGATCATGGCCGGGGAACCTGAGGAGGGCGGACCGGGAGGCGACAAGTCCCCGAAACCCGTTGCCGGTTCAGGCGGTGACATCGACGGGAAGATCCTGGTCAAACTCAAGAAGTCCTTGGGTGCCCACAAGGTCATGATCCGCAAGGAGGCCCGTGGACTGGTGGTCAGCCTCCTGACGGACAAGGTTCTTTTCGACCTGGGGGATGTGAAGCTGAAAAAGGAGATTCGGGAAATCCTGGCCGATATCGCCTCGGTCCTGAAGCAGTATCCGAAGCATCAGATCGTGGTCGAAGGCCATACGGATGATCTGGCCATGCAGTCGACCAAGATCCCGAGCAATTGGGAGTTGTCGGCCCTCAGGGCCACCGCGGTCGTCAAGTTCCTGGTCACCGAACAGGGCGTCGATCCGAGCCGCCTTTCGGCCGCGGGTTACGGGGAGTACCAGCCGTTGGTGCCTAACATCAGTGAATCGAACCGGCGGATGAATCGGCGGGTCGACATCGTGATCATGAAGCTGGATTAACTTTAGGAGGAACGAAGCATGGCTGATCAGGGAGACAAGAGCGTGAAGCGGTTGCTCAACGTGTTGGTGATCCTGGGCATCGTGAGCGTCCTCGGCATGATCGCGTTGGCCGTCGGGATGTTCATGGTTTGGGCCGCGAAGATGGAGCCCAAGGAAACCAAGATCATCGAACAGAAGCCGGAACCTGGGAAGATCTACGATCTCGGTGTTTTCGTGGTCAACCTGGCCGATGAGGAGGTTTCCCGGTACGTGAAGGCCGAGATCAAGCTGGAATACAGCAAGATCAACCTCGAGTTGGACCGGGAGATCAAGGAACGGACGCCTCAGTTCCAGGACCTCGTAAACACCCTGTTGAACGACCGGAAGTCCGCTGAATTGGCGACTTCCGAGGGGAAGGAACGGTTCCGCCGCGAACTGGAGCTCAAGGTCAATCACCTGCTCAAGTACGGCGCGGTCACCAACATCTTCCTGACCCAATTCGCCATCCAGTAAGGGTTCGGCGAAGCCGGGTCGGTACAGTCCCGGGAAAGGACGGACGACATGGACGAGTTGCTGTCTGACGGCGAAGTCAGCGCACTGCTGTCGGAACTGGATGTCGAGGGGGTCGGCGCCGCAACGACGGAGGCGGCCGCACCCGCGCCCGATGAGGGTGTTGTCATCGACGAACAGGGCCGACGGATCAAGACGTATGACTTCAACCGTCCGAACCGTTTCTCCAAGGACCACATGCGGACCTTGGAGATGCTGCACGAGATCTTCGCCAGGGGTTTCACCGCATCGGTGGCCGCTTACCTCCGAACGGTTGCCGAGGTGCGGGTGGTCTCGGTCAAGCAGCTGCCTTTCCGGGAATACACGATGGCGCTTCCGCGTCCCGATTGCATCTTCGTCCTCAAGATGGACCCGCTCGAGGGTGCCATGCTCCTCGAGATCAGCCCGGAACTGGTCCTTTCCCTGATCGACCGGATCCTGGGCGGGCCCGGAAAAGCGCCCAACGCGCCCCGGGAACTGACGGACATCGAGCAGTCGGTCATCGAGAAGGTCATCCATCGAAGCCTGGAGAATCTCCAGGAAGCCTGGCACAAGGTCGGGCAGTTCGAACCGAAACTGACCGGTTACGAAACGACCGCCCAATTCGTCCAGGTAGTGGCACCCAACGAGATCGCGGCCGTCATTGAGTTCGAGATGAAGGTAAACGAGGTGACGGGTAAGATGTCGATGTGCATACCCTACGTGGTCATCGAGCCCATGATCGGCAACCTTTCCGCTCAGAAATGGTTCACGGTCGGCAAGAAGGACGCCACGACGGAGACCATCGAGAACTTGACGCGCGCGATGAGGGAGACCTCGATTCCCCTGGTGGTTCAGGCGGGATCTTCCCAGGTTTCCGTGCGGGAATTGCTGAACATGAAGGCTGGGGATGTGGTTCGCCTCGATACGAGCCCGAAGGGCGAGATCACAGTCCTCATCGAGAACCTCATCAAGTTGAAGGGAAGGCCCGGCGTTTCCTCGAAAAAGAAGGCCATCCAGATCACGAAGGTCGAATATCCCGAGGAGCGCCGCTGACGGTAAGCTCCGCGGTTCGACAGGATGGCATTCATGTCCGATCAGGATAAGATTCAGAAGATGGGGGAGGAGGCGGCCACCGGGCTTTCCTCCACCTTGTGTGCCCTGCTGGGGCGGGATGATGTGGCTGTCATCCTGGCGCAGGTATCACCATGGGATTCCGATTCCGCGGCACAGGCCGTGACGGGTCCCTTTCTGTCGACGATCCTGCAGGGCGAAGGGCCGGCTGCTGGCGGCTCCCTCTTCCTGACGAAGGAAAAGGATGCGAGTGTCATCGCGGACCTGGTGATCGGGCAGGACGGCACCGGAGCCCCGGATGTGATGACGGAGTTGCATGTTTCCGCCTTCGGGGAAGTCGCTTCCCAGATGGCGGTTGCCTTGGGCCAGGCCGCCCAGGCGGTCGGGGCCGTAAAGGCTCTTTTTCGCGTGAAGTCGTCGGAGGTCCAGCAACCTTCCGGGGTGGCGGACCAGGTGAAGAAGTTGGGTCCGTCGCTGGTTGCTTTCACATTCAGTGTGTCGGTCCCTGGCCTGGTGGCCAGTGAGATGTTCTTCTATCTGCCTGAATCGGTGGCCGAGAAGATCACGGCCGCTCCGGGAGCGAAAGCTCCGGAGCCCATGAAGGCTACCGGACACAAGCCGTCGGCCCCGCCAGGGGTCCAGCACACAGGAGGTGCAGCAGTGCAACAAGTTCAACATGATCCGTACGCCGGGGGTTCGGCCGTGGCCGGAGGGAACATCAACCTGTTGATGGATGTGCCCCTCAAACTGACCGTCGAGTTGGGTCGGACCACCAAGTTGGTCAAGGAGATCCTGGCTCTCGCTCCGGGCGCTGTCGTGGAACTGGACAAGCTCGCCGGAGAGGCCGTGGATATCCTGGTCAATGAGAAATTGATCGCCAAGGGTGAAGTGGTCGTGATCGACGAGAATTTCGGGGTGCGAATCACCGAGATCGTGAACCCCGAGGAACGGCTCAGCGGCCTTCAATCGTGATCCTGGCCCCCGGTAACGGGGGCCGGGCGATCGTCGTGATCACGAACGAGTGCCACCCTATGGACGCGAACCCCTCTTCGACACTTGGCCGCACATGCGGAAGGCTACTCTGGCTGGCCGTGACGGTCGGATGGTTTTCGCTTGTCCTCCCGCCCTTCCCGAGTAACGCCTTCGCTGTCGGAGCCGACAGCACCCTCTTCGCGAATCCTGCCACCCCGTCCGCATCCTTGAAGAAGGGAGCAACGGCGGGGATTGCCACTCCGGTTCCGGGTGACAGTCTTCCGCTTCCGGCGGAAACCCCACAGCCGCTCCCCGGCTTCTTTTCGACGTTCCTGAGGTTAATCCTTGCCCTTGGCCTGACCATCGGATTGATCTACCTGACGGTTTGGGGGTTGAAGGTCCTTTGGGAAAAAAGAGGCCTTTCCGGATCCTCGGACGAAGGCAAGCCGATCAAGGTGATCGCTTCCGCCTATTTGGCGCCGAGAAAGACCCTTCATCTGGTGGAGGTGGGTAAGAGGATCCTTGTCGTGGGAAGCGGGAACGACGAGATCCATCCAATTGACGTGATCACGGATGAGGCGGAAATGGAGATCATCCGGAAGGATTGCCACCAAGGGTTCCCGGAGGTTTTTGGTAAGTTCATGCACCGCCAGGAGGTACGGGACCACGCGGTGGAAGCCCGCAAGATCGTTTCCGAAGGACGTCAAGCGGTCGGTGATTATCTGGAGAAGGTCAAGAAAGCCTCGAAAACCATCGATTCCAAGAGTTCCGAGGGCGAATCATGAATAAGGGAAGAATCAAGTCTGTCCTCCTGGGAACGATGCTTCTGTCGTCGTTGTCGGCTGGGGCGTTCGCGGCGGACGTGCCGTTGCCCGCCTTGCGGATCGGTGTCGAGGCGGCCAAAAGTCCCCAGGATGTTGCCCTGTCCCTGCAGATCCTCCTTCTCCTGACGGTCCTGTCGTTGGCTCCGGCCATCCTGATCATGATGACGGCTTTCACGCGCATCGTGGTTGTCCTGGCTTTTCTTCGACAGGGGTTGGGAACCCAGCAGGTGCCTCCCACGCAGGTCCTGGTGGGGCTGGCCCTCTTCCTGACGTTCTTCGTCATGCAGCCGACCTTCCAGCGCGTGCAAAAAGATGCTTTGACCCCCTATCTGGATGGCAAGATCACCGCCAAGGAGGCCTTCCAGAAATCCGAGGCGCCGATCCGTGATTTCATGTTCAAGCAGACCCGCGAGAAAGATCTGGCCCTTTTCGTGGCGCTTTCCCGTTCCAGCCGCCCAAGGACCCCGGCGGACATCTCCACTCTGGTCCTGATCCCTGCGTTCGTGATCAGCGAGTTGAAGAAGGCCTTCGAGATCGGTTTCATCCTGTTCATCCCGTTCCTCATCATCGACATGGTGGTGGCTTCCGTCCTCATGTCGATGGGCATGCTCATGCTTCCGCCCGTCCTGATCTCCCTTCCGTTCAAGATCCTGCTATTCATCATGGTCGACGGGTGGAACCTTGTGGTCCGCTCGATCGCACTGAGTTTCGGATAGGACAAGGCCATGACCGTCGATTTCGTCGCTGAACTGGCGAACCGTGCCCTTTGGGTGACCCTCCTGGTCTCCGCCCCCATCCTCGGATTGGGTTTGATCGTGGGTGTCGCCGTTTCGATCTTCCAGGCGGTGACGCAGATCCAGGAACTGACCCTGACCTTCGTTCCGAAGATCCTGGCGATCTTCCTTGCGATCCTGGTCTTCGGGAAGTGGATGATGTTGATCCTCCTGAATTTTACCTCCAGCCTTTGGATCAAACTGCCGGAGTACGTCCGGTGACGGGGACACCGATGCCCTTCGACTTCACGGCCGTGCAGGTGGCCGCGTTCATCCTGATCCTGCTGAGGGCGGCCGGCTTGTTCTTGACCTCGCCGCTCTTCGCCAGCCGGAACATTCCCGCTACCGTGAAGGCAGCTTGGGCCCTCTTGACGGCTTTCCTCCTGCTCCCGACGGTCCCAGTGGACCCCGCGGCCATTCCGCTGACCGGCGTGCAGTTCGGATTGGCGTCCATCCGGGAACTGGTGGTTGGGTTCGTGCTGGGAATGGCGGCCTATCTCCTGTTCGTCGGCATCCAATTGGCCGGCCAGATCATCGATATCCAGATGGGATTGGGCATGGTGAACATCATCGATCCGCTCACGAGCACGCAGGTCTCGGTCATGGGGCAGTATTTCTACCTGGTGGCGACGCTCGTCTTCCTCGCGGTGGATGGTCATCATCTTCTCATCCGTGGGATCGCCGACAGCTACCAGGTTCTTCCCTTGGCCGGGGCGAAACTCACTCCCGAGGTGGCCTCGAAAATGAGCGACCTCTTTTCGAACGCGTTCTTCATCGCTTTCCGGGTCGGGGCTCCCGTCATTGGCGCCCTGTTCCTGACCAATCTCGCGCTTGGCGTGCTCGCGCGAACGGTCCCGCAGATGAACGTCTTCATCGTGGGCATGCCGCTTTCCATCGCGGTCGGGCTGATCATGGTCGCGGTCTCGATGGGTTTCTTCGCATACGTGTTGAAAGGGTTGTATCAGGGCCTCTACCGGGACTTGGCGATCCTGGTGAAGGCGATGGCTTGAAATGAGGATGTGAGGATCACCCCATGGCGGATCCGGGCCGGACAGAACAAGCGACGCCCAGGCGACGACAGGAAGCGCGCGAACGCGGCCAGGTCGTCCGCTCGACGGAGGTCAATTCCGTCCTGATCTTCTTCATCGCGCTCCTGATCTTCAAGTTCGCGGGTTCCTCCATGGTGGCCGCCATCACCGAGATCTTCACCTTCACCTACCAGAACATGAACGTTCCGATCAATATCGAGAATGTCCATTCCTACGGTCTTTTCTATGCCATCCAGACCGGAAGGGTACTGGCCCCGGTCATCCTCGGGCTTCTCGCGATCAGCCTAGCCTCCAATTACCTGCAGGTCGGGGTTCTCTTCACGACGAAGCCGCTGATCCCCAAATTCAAGAACATCAATCCGGCGACGGGGTTCAAGCGCATCTTCTCGAAACGGTCGATCGTTGAACTGGCGAAGGCGATCTTGAAGGTGGCCTTGGTCGGCTGGGTGGGTTATTCCGGCGTGAAGAAGGCCCTTCCCCAAATCATCCCCACGATGGATATGCAATACGGGGCGAGTTTTGCCCTCATCGGCTCAGTCACCATGACGATCATGCTTCGTATCACCTTCCTTCTTCTGGTGTTGGCTCTGCTCGACTACATGTACCAGCGCTGGGAGTACAACCAGAGTCTCAAGATGACCCGGCAGGAGGTCAAGGACGAGATGCGGCAAATGGAGGGGGACCCGCTCATCCGGGCCCGCATCCGCCAGATCCAGCGGGAAATGGCGCGGAGGCGGATGTTCGAAGCCGTGCCGCAGGCCAACGTCGTCATCACCAACCCGACCCATGTCGCGGTGGCCCTTCAATACAAGGAAGAAATGCATGCTCCCACGGTCGTGGCCAAGGGCGAAAGGGTCGTGGCCGAGCGGATCAAGGAGGTGGCCTACCGTCACCAGGTCCCGGTGGTTGAGAACCCGCCCCTGGCCAGGGCCTTGTTCAAGGCCTGTCCGGTGGGTGCCCCGATCCCCGTGGACCTGTACGAGGCCGTCGCGGAAGTGCTGGCTTTCGTGTATCGTATGAACAAACAACGTGCATCGGCCGCCGTATCCGCCCCGGCCACCTCGGCAGGGGGGGGTGCTCGCCCGTCGGTGCAGATGGCCCGTTCGTGAGGGCCCAACTCCAACACGTGAGGCTTGTCCTTGGCTGAAATGAACACCGATAACATGAGGAAATACAGCGACCTGGTGGTGGCGTTCGCCATCGTCATGGTGGTCCTGATGCTCTTCATCCCTTTGCCGCCGATCATGTTGGACATCCTCATCTCCTTCAACCTGACCCTGGCACTGGTGGTCCTGCTGGTCACGATGTACACCCTGGAGCCGTTGCATTTCTCCATCTTCCCGTCCCTGCTCCTCATCACGACTCTTTTCCGGCTGGCCTTGAACGTCTCGGCCACCCGATTGATTCTCCTGCACGGGAACGAGGGTCCCGATGCCGCTGGAAAGGTCATCGAGGCCATCGGCAGCGTCGTGGTCGGCGGTAGTTACTGGGTCGGTTTCGTCGTGTTTCTCATTCTGGTCATCATCCAGTTCGTGGTCATCACGAATGGCGCCCAGCGGGTGGCGGAAGTGGCCGCTCGCTTCACCTTGGACGCCATGCCCGGCAAGCAGATGGCCATCGATGCGGACCTCAACTCCGGATTGATCACCGACCAGCAGGCCCGCCAGCGACGAAAAGAGGTCGAGCGGGAGGCGGACTTCTACGGTGCCATGGATGGTGCCAGCAAGTTCGTCCGCGGGGATGCCATCGCGGCCATCGTGATCGTGGTGATCTGCATTCTCGGCGGTTTTGCCGTCGGCATGATCTCCGGCGGCATGTCCTTGCTGGATGTGCTCAAACGCTATACCCTTCTGACGATCGGGGATGGACTCGCCACCCAGATCCCGGCCCTTCTTCTCTCCACGGCGACCGGTATCGTGGTGACCCGCGCGGCCTCCGACAGCAACCTCGGAACGGATGTCATCAAGCAGATCCTGGCCCAGCCCCGAGCTCTCTGGATCGCGGGCGGCGTGATGTTCTTTTTCGCACTCGTGCCGGGCATGCCTCACGTGGCTTTCCTCGGGATTTCCCTGGCCTGCTGGGCGCTGGCCTACTACCTGCGTTCCGTCATGAAACGCGAGATGGCGGACGCCGAGCGTGACAAGGAGAAGGCGCCCTCGGTGGAAAAGAAACGGGAACCCGAGAACGTTTCGGCTCTCCTGGCCGTGGATCCCCTGGAGATCGAGATCGGTTACAGCATGATCCCGCTCGTGGACGAAGCCCAGGGTGGGGATCTCCTGGAACGCATCACCGGCATCCGCCGTCAGATGGCCACCGATTTAGGGCTCGTGGTTCCGCCCATCCGGATCCGCGACAATATGCAACTCTCGCCCTCGGAATACGTCATCAAGATCAAGGGGAGCGAGATCTCGCGCTGGAAGATCATGCCGGGCCATCTCCTGGCCATGGCGACCGGGCCCCAGATGCCTTCCATCCCCGGCGTCGAGACCAAGGAACCCACCTTCAACCTCAAGGCCTACTGGATCACGGAAGAGGAGCGCGCCCAGGCGGAATCGGCCGGTTATTCGGTCGTCGACGCGTCAACGGTCGTGGCTACCCACCTGACGGAGCTCATCCGCAATTATGCGCATGAATTCCTGACGCGCCAGGCCGTGTCGAAACTCCTGGAGACCCTGAAGAAGGACACGCCGGCCGTCGTGGACGAACTGGTACCTTCCCAGATCTCCATCGGGGACCTCCAGAAGATCCTTCAGAACCTGCTGGCCGAGCACATTCCCATCCGCGACCTGGAAACCATCCTGGAGTCGGTGGCGGACCATGTTCGGGAGACCAAGGACCCCCAATCGCTGACCGAGTTCGCCCGCAAGGGATTGGCGAGGTCGATCACCAAGCTTCATCAGGCGCCGGACGGGAAGGTCTATTCGTTGACACTCGACCCGAAATTCGAGAAGGTCATCTTGGATTCCATCCATGCCATTGAAGGCGGCACCCAATCGGCCGTTGATCCGAGACTGTTGCAGAAGATGTTCAGGAGCCTCTCGAGCGGCATCGAGAGAATGGTGGGCGCCAACCGCCAACCTCTCGTTCTTTGTTCCCCCCAGGTGAGGCCCTATTTCAAGAAAATGATCGAGCGTTTCATCCCGCATCTGCCGGTCCTTTCGTTCAACGAGCTGTTGCCGCGTACCGAGATCCAATCTCTGGGAACGATCGAGGTTTCCGAATGAGGATCAAACGCTACGAGGCACCGACCATCCAGGAGGCCCTCCAGAAGGTGAAGAAGGACCTGGGTCCGGATGCCGTGATCCTCTACACGAAGACCTTCCGGAAGGGCGGGGTCCTGGGTCTATTCGGGAAGACGATGGCCGAGATCACGGCCGGGATCGATCTCAATCTTCTGGACGATCTCTCCCGGAGAAAAGCGCCTTCGGCTCCCGTTCCCGTGGCTGTCACTTCCCGCGAGGAGGTCTCGGCCGCCGTGACGGCTCATTCCGCGGGATCGCCGATGGCGAGGACTTCCTCCCCCACGCTGCCTTCCGAACCCATCCGGCCGAAAGTGAAAGCCCTTCAGCGCGAGTTGAACGAGATGAAGACATCCACCATCTCGAACATCCTCCGGGACATGGCCCCTTCCGACACCGCCCTGCTCTCCGAGGGTTTCACTCGTCTCCGTAAGAAACTGCAAAAGCAGGAGGTCGAGGACCTGATCATCCAGCGGATCCTCAAGGGCCTGGTCGAGGAACGGGTCGATCCGGAACGGGCGCAGGATGTGTCAGCTTGGCTCGTGAAGTTCATCGCGCGATCCGTCCGTTTGGCACCTCCGCTCGTTTTTGGAGGGTTCCCGAAGGTGCTGGCCTTCGTGGGGCCTACCGGAGTCGGCAAGACGACGACGTTGGCCAAGCTGTCCGCGAAGTACGGGTTGCTGGACCGGAAACGCGTGGCACTCGTGACCGCCGACACCTATCGCATTGCCGCAACGGAACAGTTGAAGACCTACGGAAGGATCATGGGGATCCCCGTGGAGGTGGCCGATTCTCCCGATGACATGGTGGACATCCTGGCCAAGCACAAGACCATCGACCTGATCTTGCTGGATACCGCGGGCCGCAGCCCCTCCAACGACCAGCAACTGGACGAGTTGAAGCATTTCATCTTCAGGAGCCAACCCGACGAGATCCATCTCGTCCTCTCCGCCACCACGAAATACGTTGACATGCTCCGCATCATCGAACGGTTCGGGTCGGCGGTGCCCATCAATCGCCTGATCTTCACCAAGCTGGATGAGACCCGTTACTACGGCGCATTCCTGAACCTGATGACGAATTTCCAGATCCCGCTGGCGTTCTGCGCCACGGGTCAGAACGTGCCCGATGACCTTGAAGTTCCGGAAATGCAGGCCCTGGCCGAGAAGATCGCCCAGGCCATTCTTTCATAGGGACCCGGAAGGCGAAGATGCAGGACCAAGCTGAGAAACTCAGGCAACTGGTCGACCGATTGAACACCAAGGTCGTCCCGGACAAGGCGACCTCGAAAAGGGGTTCGCGCGGCTGCAGGGTCATCGCCGTCACATCGGGAAAGGGCGGTGTCGGCAAGACCACCATCGCCGTGAACCTGGGGTTGGTCATGGCCCGAAAGGGGCGCCGCGTGCTT
>CAZGWJ010000091.1:4011-10524 GCA_964529445.1 uncultured bacterium | reverse complement strand
GCCGACACCCACATGGACTTCGACCGATACGCCGACCTCCACGGACACGCCGACCCCGACCGATACACCCACGGATACGCCCAGCCCGACCGACACGCCCACGGATACCCCGACCATGACCGACACCTTCACGCCGACGGAAACGCTGATCTACACGTCCACCCACACCCTCACGCCCACGAATACCTGGACACCGACCTGGACGTTCACCGACACGCCCACTTTCACCTGGTCACCAACGCCGACGGATTCGGCGACGCCTACGGCGACCCGAACCGCTACACCGACGGCTACACCTTCATCGACCGGGACCCCGACGGCCTCGATGACACCGACCCCGACTCCCTCGGAGTCGTCCACGCCGACGCAGTCCCCGACGGTCACGCGCACTCCGACCCCGCCGGGCGATTATTTCCATGTGGATCGGAACCTCTACCGCCCGGATTCGGGTCCCATGACGATGTGGGCACGCTATTCCCGTTACCCGGGACGATTCGCCCTGAAGATCTACAACTCGGCGGGCGAGGCCGTCCGGACCCTGAAGGATATCCGTCTGGGCAGGAGCGTCGAGGAGAGCTATTTCTGGGATGGTCGCAACGACGCGGGGGAGATGTGCGCCAGCGGCGTTTATATCGTGTTCCTGACCGCGCCCCGTAACGTCTACTATTGCAAGATCCTGCTGGTCCACTGACGGGACGGATTCCTCAACATTCCGGCCCCCTGACGCGATACAATCCCCAACGACGTCGACATCCCCTTCAGGCGGGCTCTTGAGGAAGCATCTCCATCTATTGTTGAAGGGTTTGGCGTTGGGGCTGGCCGCGGGGCTGGTCCTTTCGGCGCTTTGTCTCCTCTTGTACCGCTGGGTCCACCCGGACCTTTCGGCGGAGAGGATCCGTTACGCGACCGGCTATTTCCTGACGGTCGGGGCGCTCTTGGGGGTTCTTTCGGGGTGGCTGGGCGGCTTGAACGTCGTGTTATGGAGCATCCTGGACCCCATGCTTTGGAGGGTTGCCGGCTTGATCCCGGCGACGGCCGAGCGCATCGATGCCTCCTGGGTGAGGCGCCTGGACGGGATCATGGGACAGGTCCTGGCCCAGACGGGAGGGGTCCTTCGTTTTGTCATCGTCCGGTTCTTCATGCCCCGGCTGGCTGGCGGACTGGACCGTTTCAATTCGGCGGTGGACCGTTTCCGGCTCGTGAAACCGGGGAGGGTCATGACGTCCCAGTTGATGTCTTATGCGGCCTTGTCGCATTACGTCAGGCCGGTGTGGTTGTTCTTCTACGTGGTCTACGGTTTGGTGGCCCTCGCGATCATGGTGCTCTTGGGGGTCCCCTTCATCCGTTGACCGTTCGTCTTGCAGGAGCTTGGAGGGTCGGGTCCTGGGGGACCCGGCAAGGGCAGGCGACCGTTCCGACGGCGGGACGGAGTCTTCCGCGGCACGGGCCGCAGGGAGGCGCGACCCGGGAGGGTCGAATCCATAGGATCCCGAGACGGCCCGGAGTGGACGTCGCGGGATCGGGAAAAGGTAATCCGAGAAATGGGAGACCGGCATCGTTCGGATCGTCAGGATCAGGGCAGGTATGACAAGGGCAGGGATCGAGGCAGGAGGGACGACAGACAACGCGGCGGTGACGACCGTCGCCGGCAGGATGGGGGTTTCGGGGGCGGGCGGGGCCGCGAGGACCGTGGCGGCGCCCCGCGGGATTCCGAGCGCGGCCCATCGAGAGGGTTCGGACAGGGACGGGATCGCGGCCGGGATCGTGGGCCGCGCGAGCCGGGGCGCGATCGCGACCGCGGACGCGGCGGAAGGGATCGGGGAGGGCGCGACCGGGGTCGTGATCGCGACCGTGGTTACCGCCGGGACAACGAGCGTCCCCGCGAGGAGCGTCCGGCTCCCGCACCGGCCCGACCGGAGGTTCCCGCGCCCCAGCCGGTGGCCCCGAAACTGACCCTGTCCCAGCGACACGACCTGTGGAGGAAATCCCAGGTCGATTGGGATGACAGCAAGTTCCTGGAGACTCTCACGCCCCTGATGCGCCAGCGCTACGAGCGCCTGGACGGCATGGTCTACGAACGCCTCAAGAAGGGCATCCTTCATGATCGGGCCCTGCTGGTGGACGTGGGTTGCGGAAGGGCCGAGTTCCTCGAATACCTCGGGAGGGGGCCCAAGCCCGCGTGGCGGTACCTGGGCGTGGAGCCCTCGCGGGCGCAGATCGGTCAGCGGCTCGTGAAGAAGGCCGACCCCGGTATCCTCCGGGCCGCCGGGGAGAACCTTCCCCTGCCCGACATGTGCGCCGACGCGGTGCTCCTGAAGGAGGTCCTCGACCATTCCTGGGATCCCTATCAACTGCTGAAGGAGTGCTATCGCATCCTGAGGCCGGGCGGGGTGTTCGTCCTTTCGGTCACCAACGACAAGTCCTATTACAAGCGGGTCCTGCCTTCGGTCAACGCCCTGCGCAAGTCCCGCCAGCACGACCACCTGGAGTTCTTCGGACCCGACGAGTTGAAGGTCCTCCTGAAGACGGCGCCCTACGAGCAGGTCGCCATCGAGACCTACAACTTCCTGAAACTGCCGACCTTCCTGGAAAGGTTGTTGGGCCTGATGGGCCCCGCCGCTTCCAGGGCTCTCCTGTCCTTCGCGGACAAGGTGGGCGGGAAGGTCCTGCCGGGCATGGGTGGAGGCATTGTCGTTTCCGCCCGCCGTCCCGGGGTCCCCACGGCATCGTTGTCCGAGGCCGCGCTTTTCGACCTGGTTTTCTGCCCCGCTTGCGGTTCCACCTTGCGGGACCTGGGAGCGTCGCTCGAGTGCACCGAGTGCCGGAAGACGTATGCCGTCGAGGACGGCATACCGGACCTCCTCCTGGACGACCCGATGAGCCGGAAACGCACTTAACCACGAAGACGCGAAGGCGCGATGAAATTGTCGGTTTAACGGCATGGAAAAGACCGAACGAAAATGTTTGGGACGTCCAGGATGGGAAAGCATGAGGAGCGGAAAACAGTCAAAAGCCGTTCTTCGCGCCTTCGCGGTGATCCGTTCTGTTGGAGCCATTAGGTGAGGATCGGATTTGACGCGCGGCTGGCCTGGCGGCGGGGGGTGGGCACCTACGTGGCCAACCTCCTGGCGGCCCTGTCCCGGACGGATCCCTACAACGAGTATTTCGTCTTTTCCGCGCCTCCCGAACTGAGGAAGACCCTGGGGGGGAAGAGTTTCCGCTTCCTCGGCCCTGCCACGGAAAGCTCCTCCCGGATGGGGAGGACGCTGGCGAAGCAACCCGCCTTCTACGAGCAGTTCTGGATCCCTTCGATGGTCCTCCGGTACGGTTTGACCCTCCTCCATTACACCGACAACAGCGCCACCATCGCGGCCGACGTCCCCTACGTGGTGACGGTCCACGACACCATGTTCCTGAGGCCCCTCCGCGAATCCTATCCGCATGCCACGGCCCGGCAGCGGCTCCTGGACCTCTACAAGAAATGGGTGGTGCCCGTCGCGGCGCGGTCAGCGCTCGCGGTCCTCACGGTCTCCGAATTCTCCAAGCGCGGCATCGTGAACGACCTGAAGGTTCCCGAGGAGAAGGTGCATGTGACGCCGGAGGGGGTGGATCTGGAGGCCTTCCGCCCGGCCGGGAAGGACGGGAAACGAAGGGAAGGCCCTCCCGTGGTGCTGGTGCACGCGGCCGACGACGAGCGGAAGAACCTGACGAACATCCTGAAAGCCTTCCGGCATATCCTGAAAAAGCGCCCGGACGCCATCCTGGCGGCCATGGGAATGGATGAGCGGGGGATCCGGCGCTCGGGCGCCTCGCGACTCGCCCGGGAGTGGGGTTTGACGCCCAACCTGCAGATGCTGGGCGACGTGCCGCGAAAGCGCCTGAGGGAGACCTATCTCAGGGCCGACGTGCTCCTCCTGGCCTCGCGATGGGAGGGTTTCGGACTTCCCGTCCTGGAGGCGTTCGCCTGCGGGGTGCCGGTCGTGGCCTCTCGCACGACGGCCCTCCCCGAAGTGGCGGGCAACGCGGCCGTTCTCGCGGATCCGGAGGATCCGAAGGCCCTCGCGGAAGCCGTCCTGAAGGTGCTGGACAGTCCCGCCTTGGCCCGTTCGCTTGCGAGGAAGGGCTTTGCCCGGGCGAAACAGTTTTCCTGGGACCGCACGGCGCGCCTGACACTGGAAGTGTACCGCAAGGCCGCCCTGGCCCTGGAGTACGACAAGCAGGGGAAGCGCCGCATCGCGGGGAAGGACTGACCCGCTAACGGAGATTACTCTTGTCCAAGACCCATTCACAGCCAACGCGAAGTCGCGAAGCCGCGAAGATTTTTTGCTTGGTAAAACAGCAATATCATCAACTTTCCCTCGCCCCTTGCGGGAGAGGCCGACCTTGCCGAGCGCCGCGAAGGCGGGCGGGGTGAGGGGAACGTTGACGATTTTCGACGATGTCGGTCCGATAGCATGAAGGGATGAGGACGTGAAAAGATTATTCCTTGCTATTCTTGTTGTTACGGGTGGGCTCTCCCTTGCGGGTTGGAGTCTTTCTGCGTTCTTTTTGTGGACGCCCGATTATCACAAGGTCTTCGAAAACGAAAGCTCTGTCCGAGCGTGTGTGATTGTGTTGTGCGGTCTTCTGTTCCTTATCGAGTGGTTTCTCCTGAAATCCATGGACATGAAACCAGGACCCATATTCTTCCTGTCCTGGATTCCGTTCCTGTTCGCATGGCCTATGACATGGATGATGTCGGGGATGACTTTGCCCGCACCACACGATTACCTGCCTCGCAAGATGGAGATCGCCATGGGTGCGGTGTGGGTTTCCCACTTGTTCCTCTTCGCCCTTCTCCTGGTCCGGGCCCTGTGGAAGGGCCGCGTCCAGCGGCCGGCCCGGGCCGTCACCCTCCTGGCCTTGTTCCTGTTCCCGGCGTTGTTGATGACCACGACCTGGTGCGACGTCACCGGCGACGAACCCCATTACCTCCTGATGGCCCACAGCATCCTGCACGACCACGACCTGGACCTCGCCAATAACTACGTCGTCAACGATGCGGCGGCTTTCCACGGGCGCGGAACCCTGGAGCCCCAGGGGCTCGAACACGTGGTGGAAGGCCGCCGCTACAGCCACCATCCCATCGGGTCCGTGCTCTTCATCCTGCCCGGCTATGCGCTTCTCGGCCGATACGGGGCCGCTCTGATGATGGCGATCGCGGCCGCGCTCGCGTTGGGCGGGACCTTGAAGGTGCTGAAGAACGGCGGAGCCGGACCCGATACGCTCCTGGCGACCGGCGCGGCGGGACTTCTCGCTAGCCCGCTACTTCTTTTCTCGGGGCTCGTCTTCCCGGAGATCCCGACCGCGCTTCTTCTTGTTCTTTTCCTGATGGCGCGTCTTGCCCGCAGGGATGCCTCGATGGGACTTGCCGCAGGGGCTCTTCTCGGGTTCCACAACCGCAATGTCCTTCTCCTCATCCCCCTGGTCCT
Organism: uncultured bacterium; assembly: GCA_964529445.1. Classification (GTDB taxonomy): domain Bacteria; phylum Oederibacteriota; class Muellerivitia; order Muellerivitales; family Muellerivitaceae; genus CAZGWJ01. The sequence goes on along the minus strand of CAZGWJ010000091.1, from coordinate 5,053 downwards.
GGTCTACTTCTGGAACAACCGGGGCCGGATGGATCGCCTCCTGCGTTTCGGCTTGGGGCTTGCCCTGCCCCTGGTTCTCCTATCCCTCTATTTCCACCAGGTCTACGGAGTGTGGACACCGCTCGGGGCTCACAACGAACCTTTCACGTCGCTGTTCCGAACAGACCGTTTTTTCATCGGGCTATTCGGGCTCCTGTTCGACCAGGAGGCGGGACTCTGGTTCCACTATTTCCTGTTCGCGGCCGTGCCAGCGGGGATGTTCCTCCTGCTCCGTTCCCGCGATCCCTTGAGGCTCTATGTCGCGGTCACCGTCCTCTTCTATTACCTATCCATGAGCTTCTACGAGAACCTCGGCCAGACACCCGCGGCGCGTTTCATGGTCTGCCTGACGCCATTCCTTCTGCTCCTTCTCGCACCGGTGATCGAATCCGCGAGGAAACGGCGGGGTTGGGCGCGCCTTTTGTGGGTCCTCGGGGGAGCGGGTGTTGTCGTGAACGCGGTCCTCGCGTCCGTGCCCTGGATGCGATACAACCGGCTGGAAGGGGAGAATTGGATGTTGAAGATCGCGGGGGACCTCCTCCACATCCCCTGGACGAGGTGGGAGCCGTCCTTCCACATGGACCCGGTTCCCCTGCGGAGCTACCTGTTGTCGATCCTCTGGTGCGTCGTGGTGGGGATGTTGACGCACCTCTTCCTGCGAACGACGAATGAACCGCGAAGGCGCGAAGACGCGAAGGGGTTCGTGAGGGGGCGAAGCCGCAACCCTAAAGCAAATCGATAAAACCGTTATTGGCGATTCTGGGTGTTACTTCCGTAATGTTCACGATGGGTTATTCCTTCCTTCGCGACTTCGCGTCTTCGCGGTAAGATGTATCCCCATGAATCTTCTTGTTCTCACGCCCCTGGTGCCGTATCCGCCCCACGACGGTGACAAATTGCGGCTCTACCACCTCCTGGCGGGCTTGAGACGTCGCGGCCACCGGATCGACCTCGTCCTCCTTCACACGGGTGAGGCAGAAGAGGTCGATCCGGTGGCCGCCAG
>CAZGWJ010000091.1:0-4001 GCA_964529445.1 uncultured bacterium | reverse complement strand
ACCGGATCGACCTCTTCTGCCTCACCCGTGTGAAGGAGGACGTCCCGAAGGCCGCCAGGCTGCTCGACCTCTGTCGCCGGGTCCATGTCGAGCACCTGACCGATTTCGACCTCTTCTTCAATGTCCTCGGCGCGCTGTTGACCGGCAAGTCCTTCAACGTCTTCTCGTATTTCTCCCCCCGGTTCCGCGACGCCTTACGGGCCTACCGGGATTCGGGCGAGGGTGCGCGGGTGGACGCGGTCCTGACCCACCGCCTGCGAATGGCTTCCTACGCTTTCGACGAAGGGCCGAGAAGGCCGGTCATCCTGGAGCTCACCGACAGCATGACGCTCGTGACCTCGCAGATGAGTTCCTCGCGCTCTCTCCGCCTATCGCGGCGCCTCGCGGCCCATTGGGACCAGGGCGTCATCGGGGAGGAGGAGTCCGAGGCGATCCGGAAGTCGGCCCGCACGCTGTTGGTCTCGCCCCGGGACGCGGCGTTCCTCAAGGAGCGGGGGATCCCGGCCGGGCGGTTGGAGGTCCTGCCGAACGGAGTGGCCCTGGCCCGCGCGCCCTTTCCGCGGCCCCTCGCCTACCCGAAAAATGCGCCCGTCGTGGCTTTTGTGGGCAACATGGGATATCCCCCCAACGAGGAGGGGGCTCTGTGGTTCCTCGAGAGCGTCTGGCCCCTCGTGAGGGCGCAGGTCCCCCGTGCGGTCTTCGTCGCGGCGGGAGGCCATCCCCGCGAAATCCTCGGGAGAAAGGCCAACGGTTCCGATGTACGGGTGACAGGATACCTTCCGGCCATCGAACCCTACGTCAAGCACGCGACCGTCACCGTGGCTCCGCTGAACGTCTCGGCGGGGATGCAGAACAAGGTGGCCCTTTCAATGTCCCTGGGAGTGCCCGTGGTGGCGACCCCGGGGGCGGTCTCGTGGTTGCCGGACAGGGCTCGCGATCTCGTGGCCCAGGGAGCGGACGCGGAAACCTTCGCTCGGGAGGTCGTGGAGGCCCTGAAAAGACCCGCCCAGGCAAGGGCGCGGGCGGCCAAGGCCGCCGCCTTCGTGCGCCGAGAATACCGCTGGGAGAAGTCCGTCGCGTCGCTGGACAAGGTCCTAAAAGAGGCCGTCAAGATCCACCACCAAGTCACCAAGACACCAAGGGTCTGATGAGTTCCTGATAGAATGACAAAACCAAGGCCGGAGCATGTTCTATTATTCCGATGCGCCTTGACCCTTGTGATGCCGTTGAAGGATGAACCCCAAGTCGTTCTTGGTGACTTGGTGTCTTGGTGGTGAAGGAGTCGTCCTTTGTGCGGAATAGCAGGCTGGGTTCAATATAAGAACGGCGCCTTGGCGCGGCCGCGCGACCTCGACCGCATGGTCGAGGCGCTGAAGCATCGCGGCCCCGACGACGACGGGTATTACCGCAAGGGCCCCGCGGCCCTCGGAATGCGCCGACTATCCATCGTGGACCTTCCCCGCGGCCACCAGCCCATGACGAACGAGAGGGGCAATATCTGGGTCGTCTATAACGGCGAGATCTACAATCACCAGGAGATTCGCAGTTCCCTCGTCGAATACGGTCACGCGTTCCGGACGAACGCCGACACCGAGGTCCTGCTCCACGCCTATGAAGAATACGGGGAATCCTTCATCGCCCACCTGCGGGGCATCTTCGCCTTCGCCCTCTGGGACGAGACCTATCAGCGCCTGCTCTTGGCCCGTGACCATCTGGGGGTGAAACCCCTCTACTACACCCTTTCCGACGGCAACCTCCTCTTCGCCTCCGAGGTGAAATCACTGCTCGAGAATCCGCTCGTGAAGCGCGAGGTGGACGCCAAGCAGCTCCTGTCCCTTCTGACCCTCCAATACGTTCCATCGCCCGACACGCCTTTCCGAGGCATCCGCAAGCTCCCGCCAGGGCACGTCCTTCGCGTCGAGAAGGGCAAGGTCGCCTCCCACTCCTATTGGACCCCCCGGAATCCCCATCCGGAGGCCTTCTCGCCCGGGCACCGGGTGTCGAAGGACCAGGAGAGGGAATGGGTCGATGAGATGCGCCTCAAGTTCTTCCAGTCGGTCAAGGAGCAGTTGATGGCCGACGTGCCGGTGGGAGCCTTCCTTTCCGGGGGCGTGGATTCCTCCTTCGTGGTGGCCTCCATCGCCCACCAGACCCACAAGTCCGTCAAAACGTACTCGGTGGGATTTCCGCACGGGAAGGCGTTCAACGAGCTCGCCTACGCCCGGCGCGTGGCCAAACAATTCAAATGCCAGCACCGGGAAATGATGGTGGACGCCCAGATGCTGCCGGACCTGCTCCCCCGGCTCGCCAAGTACCAGGACGATCCCGTCGTGGACCCGGCGGTCATCCCCACCTTCCTGGTGTCGCTCCTGGCCCGCCAGGAGGTGAAGGCGGTGCTCACGGGCGAGGGCGCCGACGAGCTCTTCGGGGGATACCGTCGTTACGCCTACGACCGGCTCGCCAAGCCCGCGGGGTTCCTGCCCGGTTGGCTCAAGACCCGGGTTATCCCTTTCTTCATGAGGAGGGGATCCGAGCGCTACCAGCAGGCCTGGGATGCCCTGAGCGAGACCGATGCCCTGAAGCGGCACCTCACCTGGGCACGACTTTGCCCCCGGGAAACCCTGGAAGGGTTGGCGGGCGAGAAGTTGCGCTATGAGTTGGAGAATCAGGAATCGGACGAGATGCTCTCCAAGGTTTTTGAGGAGGGAAGGGCCTTCTCGCCCGATTCGCTGACCCAGATGCTCTATACGGACATCAAGACCTGGTTGCCGGACGATCTGTTGACCAAGGTGGACCGTATGAGCATGGCGGCCTCCCTGGAGGCCCGCGTGCCCTACCTGGACGTGCGGCTGGTCGAGTTCGCGCTGGGGCTTCCGCCCTCCATGAAGCTGAGGGGTGGAAAGGGGAAATTCATCCTCAAGCAGGCCGCCCAGCGCTACCTTCCCTACGACATCGTCCACCGGCCCAAGCAGGGTTTCGCGGTGCCCCTGGGGCCCTGGTTCCGCAAGGAGCTGAAGGATCTGGTGATCGACACCCTCTCGGAGGTGAATCTGCGGAAAAGGGGGCTTTTCGACCCTGTGGCCGCCAACCGGATCCTAGTCGAGCACATGTCCGGCCGTCAGGACCACCATCTCCTACTCTTCGGGATGCTGATGATCGAGTGGTGGTATCAGGAGTATGTGGACTGAAACATCCTTGATCAATAAGGATAAGGGATCTCCGACTACCAAGGGTCAAAGGTCATCTGGTGAGGAAAACCCTTTTGGAATAAAGGGAAACCAAGGTGGAAAATAAACGAAACAATTATGAGTTGATTTTTAATTTCTGGTCGGCTAATACGATTAAACCCTAATTCCACAAGTGTTTTCCTTGAGTTTTAGCACATTGATTGTTCACTTTTGGTATCACGGTTAATAAATACCTTCAAACAAGTGATATTTACCATGTGACATTAGCATCAGTCGTTTGACGGTCTATTGAGAGTTCGGATACAATACGTGGCCATTTTTTGTCGTGTTGTTGATACAAACAACGACAAGAAACAAGACAACGAATTGGAGCATTCATGATCAGCGCAAATGACCTGAGACCGGGGGCCATGGTGGAGTTTGACGGCACCCTCTTCAAGGTCACCCATTACCAGCACGTCAAGCCCGGCAAGGGCGGCGGGTTCGTCCGCCTGAAGCTCAAGAACGTCGAATTGGGCACCGCGGCCGAGAAGACCCTCGATTCCTGGGTCAAGGTCCCCGTGCCCGACGTCGAGGACAAGGAGATGCAGTACCTCTACAAGCAGGGAGAGGGATACGTCTTCATGGACATGGAAACCTACGAGCAGATCACCCTTTCCTCCGATGACGTGGGGGAGGCTTGGCAGTTCCTCAAGGAGGAGATGACGGCCGATATCCTGTTCTTCAAGGGGCGCCCCGTTTCGGTGGAACTGCCCATCACCGTGGACCTCAAGGTCACCCAATCCGAACCGGGTATCAAGGGCGACCGGGTTT
>CAZGWJ010000090.1:0-10566 GCA_964529445.1 uncultured bacterium | reverse complement strand
GGGTTGACCTATTCCACGGTGAGCCACCAGATTGGCTGGGTGAGGCGGGGGATGGAGAAGGACAAACCGCTCGCGCAGAGGATTCTTAAATGCAATCCCAAGACCTGACCCCATGTTTCACGCATCATTCATTCCCTGGCATGGGCAGGATGCCGCATGTTCAACTCATTTGTTGGTACAAGGGGGTGAAGGGGAGCAACTTCCTCAACATTCGCATACCAATCCCTGATTGGTTTGGGGGACAATGATCATGATTGACGAGGCTGAGATTGACGAACTAAATGTGCAGTGGCATGATCATCCGATAATGCTTGATACAATCCGTCACGATGCACAGAATAAACAGCTGGTGTTTCAGTTACACCAAAACGCTGATAAACCAGCGACTCTTTTCAATCTAATTATTTTTGGTTTTCGTCAGGTACCTGTGCAACTAGCAACAGTCACTTTAGGCGGTGTGTCAAAATATGACATTCATAACACCAATGGTGAGGTGGAGTTGTATGTTAAGGAGATTGTGAAGAATCCAAGCTCTATCCGAATATCCGGAGTGAATGGTGACCTGGAAATCGCAGGAGAAGACTTGAAAGTCATTAGCATCGAAAAACAGCAACGGCTTTACATCAGGAATATGCTAACGATTCTATTTATCGAAATCGGTTGGAAGAAGAAACTAGAGTAACTTAGAGGGTACTAGGAGCCCACTTGGAGGGGCATACCCCTCCAAGTAGAAATGGCTTTGAATATAGCGAAACACCCTCTTTTGACCCACTTGGAGACTTGGAGCGAGGAACTATACCCCCCCATGACATATGAGCCGTCATAACGATGAAAATATTCCGCAGTATCGAACGCATGTTTTCGAGACGACATCAGAACGAACAACGCCAGAAACGCAATGAATCGTGAATCATAACAATAAGAGAAAGTACGTAAGGGCATACCGCCAGACTCCCGACTTGACAAGGTGTAGCCTGTGGGCTACAGTTGACTCGTGGAACCCAAACCGCGAAAGATCATGAAATACACCACGTCGGAGGGGAAGGTGCCCTTCGACGATTGGATGGGTGGCTTCAAAGAGGCCAAAACACGAGCAAGAGTCAATACTGCGGTGGAGCGATTGGAAGACGGCAATTTTGGGAGCTTCCGGAGGCTGGGTGAGGGCGTTACCGAGCTTAAAGTGAGATTTGGACCGGGTTACAGGGTTTATTTCGCCGAGTTGGAAGGTTGGATCGTCGTTCTTCTATGCGGCGCGGACAAGAGCGCCCATCAGGACCGCGATATCGAAACAGCGCGTAGATACTGGCAGGATTGTAAAAGGAGGTGGCCCCATGAAAAGCAAACTTTTCCGGGATTTTCATGAAGATCTGATCAAGTCGCTGAAGGACCCCAAGGAGGCCCAAGCTTACCTGGACGCCGCCATGGAGCAGGGCGACAAGAAGTACTTCTTGAAAGCATTGCGCAACGTGGCGGAGGCCAGGGGTGGTATCGGAAAAGTCGCGGCGGGGACGAGTCTCAACCGCGAAAGCCTATACAAGATGCTTTCGGAAAATGGCAATCCAAAACTTGAGACCGTTGAGGAAGTGTTGGAATATTTTGGATGCCGTCTTTCGGTGCAGACTAGGGACAAAAAGATGGCGGTTGCTCACCGATAATCCAGAATAGAAAGGGCGTGCTCATTCGACAAGCACAGGGCGTGCCACATTTCCCCCGCCTTGGTTTTTCCCTTTGGAAGGTAGTGTCCAGAGTTTTTCACACAGTCAGTCAGGGGTAGCCCCCGCGCCGGTCGCAGGCAGGCGGAAAAAGAAGGAATACTACCACTCGGACGCCCTGGGGAACATCCTCGGTATCTCGAGCGAGTTGACGATGTCAAAAAATAACATATAATGTTTAATCATGACACGCTTTCTGCCCCGGGAGATATCACCGCGGATTCGCCAGGCCCTGGAGGACATGCCGGTCGTCGTTCTGACCGGCTTGCGCCAGGTCGGCAAGAGTACGCTCTTGGAGCAGGATCCGGCCTTCCGGGGTCGGCGTTACGCCACCTTCGACGACCTTTCGGTCCTGGAGGCCGCGAAGCGGGAACCGGAATCCTTCCTGGAAGGCGGCCCCCTGACCCTCGACGAGGTGCAACGTTGTCCCGAGATCCTTCATGCCATCAAAAGGCATGTGGATCGTCGTCGCCAGCCCGGGACATTCCTTCTGAGCGGTTCGGCTAATCTCCGGCTATTGAAAGCCGTCTCGGAGAGCCTGGCGGGGCGAGCGATCTACCTGGAACTCATGCCTTTCACACATCGCGAAAAAAATCGACAAACCGGGAAATTATCCTTCCTGGAAGGGCTTCTGGATGGGCGCGTTCCCGCCGGGACCGCACCCGCCTATCGTGAACACGATGCCCATCTGGGTGGACTGCCCTCGGTGGCGCTGGGCGATGTCAAACACACCGAGACGTGGTTCAAAGGTTATGTCCAGACCTATCTGGAGAGGGACCTGCGGGACCTGAGCCGCGTGGGCGACCTGGCGGAGTTCCGCCGTCTCATGCAGTTGCTGGCGCTTCGCATCGGCGGCATCCTGAACGTGTCGGAATTGGCTCGCGACGCGAAAATGAACGTCATGACGGTGACGCGTTATCTTTCCTTGCTGGAGACCAGCTATGTCATCCGGCGACTACCGCCTTACCTCGGGAACAAGGCCAGTCGTTTGGTGAAGGCGCCGAAAATGTACTTCTCAGACAGCGGGTTGGGATCGTACCTGGCCGGTTGGCATCACATGAAGGGTGACCACCCGATGATGGGGGCTTTCCTTGAAAACTGGGCCGTCCTGAACCTGATCGCGGTGGCGGAAGCCGTCCTTCCGGATGCGGTGTTCTCCTATTGGAACATCCAGGGGCGCCATGAGGTGGACCTCATCCTGGAGTCTGGAGGCCGTGTGGTGGCTTTCGAGTTCAAGAGAGGTTCCCGGTTCCGGGAAGGGGATCTGCGCGGCTTGAAGGCTTTTCTGGAAACCAGCCCGCCCGGTACGATGGGTATCCTTGCCACGGCGGGCGGCGAGACGATCCGGTTGGGCAAGAACCTATGGACCGTGCCCGTCCCTCGGATCTTGTCCTGATCTGCTTGAATCCCCCAAGACGACGGCGTATTTGAGGCGCGGAAGGCCCACCAGGGCGGGCCGGTTCATTTTCAAGCCGGGGTATGCGATCAGGAAAGGGTGTTGAGCGGCGCGGGCAGGCGGTATCCCTGCGCCTCCAGGTCCTTCAGGAAAGACGGCGCGAAGGGGCGGCGGACGAGCCCCCGGCCCTTTTCCCAGGCGAAAAGGTCCTGGAGGAGGATGACATCCCCGTCCATTCCCTGGATCTCGGCGATATGGGTGACGGAGCGTTTCCCGCCCGGAAGGCGCCCCGTCTGGACCACCAGGTGCACGGCCCGCGCCACCTGTTCCCTCACGGCCCTCAGGGGGAGTTCCAACCCCGCCATGAGGCAGAGCGTCTCGAGGCGGGAGAGGGCGTCGCGCGGGGAGTTGGCGTGGACGGTCGTCAACGACCCGTCGTGGCCCGTGTTCATGGCCTGCAGCATATCGAGCGCCTCGCCTCCCCGCACCTCGCCCACCACGATCCGGTCGGGGCGCATCCGCAGGGCGTTGATGACCAGGTCCCGGATGGAAACGCGGCCTCGGCCTTCCAGGTTCGGCGGTCGGGCCTCGAGTCGCACCACGTGCTCCTGGGCCAGCCGCAGTTCCGCGGAATCCTCGATGGTGACGATGCGCTCGTCCCCGGGGATGAATCCCGACAGGACGTTCAGGAGGGTGGTCTTCCCGGAGCCGGTGCCCCCGGACACCACGATGTTGCGGCGGATCCTCACGCTGGCGCCCAGGAAATCGGCCGCTTCCTGGGACAGGGAGCCGTGGGCGATCAGGTCCGCGATCGTCAGGCGTCGCGCGGGGAACTTCCGGATGGTCAGGATGGGCCCGTCCAGGCTCAAGGGTGGTATCACGGCGTTCACGCGGGAACCGTCGGGCAACCGGGCGTCCACGGTGGGTTGGGACTCGTCGATGCGGCGTCCCAGGGGTGCCAAGATCCGCTCGATGATCGTCCTCAACTGTTGGTCGTCCAGGAAACGGGCGTCGCTTCGGTGGAGCCGTCCCTCCCGCTCGATGAACACCTCGTGGGGGCCGTTCACCATGACCTCGGTCACCGAGGCGTCCGCCAGGAGGGGTTCCAGGGGGCCGAGCCCGAACGAGAGCTTCAGCGTATCCGCGACCAGCGTCTTCCGGCGGGACGGCTCCGGGACGTCGAGTTCCTGGACGAAACGTTCCAGGGCCTCCCGGGCGCGGGGCTCAAGCATTTCGCGGGCGGAGGCCCCGAGCGGGGCCTCTCCGGTGAGGATCCCTTCGGCCCGCAGGTGCTCAAGCAGGCGCTGGTGGAGGGAGCGGACCTTCGCAAGGTGATCGTCCGGGTTCCCCTTTTCCTCCCGGTGGTCCGGTGCGGCCAGGGGCGGTGGCGTCCTGCCGGTTGCCGTGGCCGAGAGGACGGGTTCCAGGACGGGTTGGATGGCCGCGACGGCCTGGGGCGGGAGTTCCTTCCTTTCCAGGAGGGCGAGCGAGAGGCCGTTTCCGAGGTGGGGCGTGGTGGCGGCCAGTGAAAGGCCTCTCGGCAGGGGCGCATCGGCCGAACCGCTCCCCTGGGGGTCGTTCAGCCAGACGCGGCAGGAGCCGAGGTCGATGTGCTCCGCGAGCAGTCGTTTTTCCCAGCGCGCAAGGGTGGTGAGGGAGGCCTCGTTCCAGTCGGTGACAATCAGGATCCCGTGGGATCGCTCGCGCCAGGCGGCCTGCTGGAGGAGGCCCAGCGGGGAGAGGTCCACCAGGAGCCAGTCGAAACAGGACGCCAGATCGTTGAGGATGGGGAACGGGTCCTCCGGACTCGTTCCGGAGCCGGCGGACACGTGCATCAATCCCTCGGGTGACCTGGGGAAATAACCTTCCAGGAGGGCGCGGGTCCGGCGGCCCGGCAGGGAAGCGAGTTGGGCCAGGTCGCGCTCCTTGCCGTCGAGGGACATCCAGGAAGGGAGCGGCGAGAGGGAGGAAGGGCAGGGATCCACGAGGGCGACGGCAAGGTCGGGGCGGTTCGCGGCCAGGGCCCGCCCGAAGAGGCAGGCGAGAGTCGTGGTGCCGACGCCGCCCTTGGCCCCCTGGAAGGAGAGGATCTTTCCCGGCGCCTTCAAGGAAGGTCCCACACCCAGACTTCCCAATATCCCGTGCCCTGGGCGTTCTCGTGGAAGGTGGCGACGCGGACGATGTTGTCCGTGTCCTGCAGGACGAACTCGTGGAGGGTTTCCCGGGCCTTGTCGGAGAAGGCCCGGCTCTCGGTCTTCCGGTACTGGATCACCCGGCCCCAGGCGGGATCGAGCATCTTGTGGTGGAGGGTCAGGATGGAACCGGGGGCGGGAGTGCGGACCGCCTTGGATTTTTGGGATGAAGGCACCGGAGTCGGCGTTGCGACGGGTGTCGCCGCCGCGGACAGGTCCTCCTCGGGCGTGGAGGCCGGATCGGCCGCGTGAAGGGGGAAGGCCGAGAGGGCCAGGACCAGGCAGGAAAAAAAGATCCCCGCGACGGGAAGGTTCGGTCGCATCAGGGGGCTAGAGGCCCAATTCGTTCGGCTGGGCCTCGGTGGCACTCCGGAACGCATCGGTATAGGGGTCGTATGCGGCGGCTTCGAAGAGTTTCGCCAGCGAGAAGACGCCGTCCGCCACCTTGACGCCGGGTTTCAGGACGACCTCCTTGCCGGCGCTGTCCTTCTGGACCACGGGTTTCTCCTCCCAGCCGGCGCCCTTGGCCGTGTACCGGTGCTTCAGGTTGCGGACGTCGTCGTACATGTTCAGGATGAGATGGAACTTCTCGGTCTTCCACTCGTAGAACATGCGCTCGCAGATGACCTCGGAGAAGTGCTTCTTCTCGCGGATGCTCAGCTTCGAGAAGAAATCGGCCGGATGGCCGTAGGGCGTCAGCTTGGCCTTCTCGTCGATCCAGGCGAAGGTGATGGGCTTGGCCAGGAGGGTCTCCAGCTTCGTCCTGGCCTGGAGGGTGTAGGGGTTGTTGGGCTGGGTCTGCTGGAGGGTCTTGTACATGCCGAAGGGAAGCTTGAAGTTGATGCGGGCGATCTGCTGGCCCGGCGGCACGCTTTCCTTCCACACGGGCTGGTTGTTCTCGTCCTTGCCGTCCTGGTAGCGCCAGTAGTCCCAGCTCGTCTGGATCTTGGTGGCCCGGTCGATGATGTTCACGGCGAACTGGAGCAGTTGTCCCTTCTGCACGATGCCGGTGTGGGCGTACTTGGAGGAGATGGTCTGGACGGCCTGGACGCAGTTGTCGTACTCGCCCATCTTGATGTAGCAGTTGGCGAGCAGGAAGAGGGCGTTGGCCGTCAGCTCGTCCTGGGTCGAGGTCTCGGCCACCTTCTTGAAGATGTCCTTGGCCTCGGTGATCCGCTTGGCCTGGTAGATCTCGTAGGCGCGCTTGTATTCCAGCAGGAGGTAGTCGTTGTCCGCGGGGGCCGCGGCCACCGGGGCCTGCTGGGTGACGATGGTCTCGGAGGTGACGGTGGTGTTGCGCCCGTCGGTTCCCGGGCGGGTACTCTGGGTGGTCGTGGTCACGGCGCCCTGGGCCGGGGCGGCGGGCTGGGCCGTCAAGGGTTTGGCCGGGGCGGCCGCCAGGGTGACGGGGACGGCCAGGGTGAGCAGGGTGGACAAAATGGGGAATCGCATGGTTCGTTCTCCTTGTGGCGGGGGGAATAGGGTTGACCGCCCCTTGAACGGTGTTATTTTACTTTCAGGGAACCTAAAAAAGAAGGCATTTCAAGGCGTCATAAAGGAAGGAATAAGGCCTCATGCGCACCCTTCGCCCGCCTTTCCGCGCGCTCCTGCCCCTGGGGGCCTTGCTCCTGTCCTCGTTCGCGGTATTCGCCTGTCACAAGAAATTCGAGTCCGGCTTGCCGATTGTGGAGCTGACCGTCCGGGGTTCCGCCGTCCGGGCCGAGGTGGCCGCGACGGCGGAATCCCGCGCCACCGGCCTGATGTTCCGGCGCGAGATGGGACGGGACGAGGGGATGCTGTTCGTGTTCCCGCAGGAGGAACCCCTCTCCTTCTGGATGAAGAACACCCACTTGCCCCTCTCCATCGCCTTTCTCGACGCGAAGGGCGTCATCCTCAACATCGAGGACATGGAACCCCGGACCGAGACGCCCCACCGCTCGAAGGGCCCCGCCCGGTACGCCCTGGAGATGAACCAGGGCTGGTTCAAGAAGAGGGGCGCGGGTCCCGGGGACATCGTCGGGGGACTGCCCATCGTCCCCTGAAAGGTCAGAGCTCCTCGCGGCTCGATCCGACGATGGACGGCGTCACGAAGACCACCAGTTCGGTCTGCCGCTTGTCGTAGCGCGTCGAGCGGAAGAGTTCCCCCAAAACCGGAAGCTCGCTCAGGAGCGGGATCCCGGAGGTGACCTTCTGGCCGCTTTCCTGGATCAGGCCGGCGATGACGAGCGTGGACCCGCTCTTCATGTAGACCGTGGTCTCCGCCCAGCGCGTCTTCAGGGCCGGCACCACGACGTTCCCGTTCCCGACGGCTGTTCCGTTCTGCAGGTCCAGGCCGCTCACTTCCGCCCGCAGGGAGGCCTGCACGTTCCCCTCGGCGTCCACGCTCGGGCGCATCTTCAGCTTCACCCCGTAGGGCTTCCATTCCACCTTCGCGCTTCCCAGGCTGTTCTCCAGGGCGTAGGGCACCTCGCCGCCCGCCAGGAACGAGGCCTCCTCGCCGCTGACCGTCAGCAGTTTCGGCTTGGCCAGCAGGCGCGCCTTGCCCCTTTCCATGAGCAGTTGGACCTGCGCCGCCACGGCGTCGCGCTTCAGGGTGCCCCACCGCAGTTGGGAGGGAGGGTCCGACTCGCGCCAGGACGCCCCGTTCGGCAGGAACGACCCCTCGCCGCCCGACCCCCAGTTCAAACCCGCCTTCAGCGAACTGCCCGAGTCGACCTCCATGATCTCGACGCCGAGTTCCACCATGGTCTTGCGGAGCCGGTGCGGCGAGACCGTCACGGTGCGCGTCTGCCTCTTCCCCCCGGGCGACACGAAGAGGAGGTTCGTGGACCCGACGGATCGGCCGGTGATGAGGACCTCCAGGTCGCTCACGACCTGGACGTCGGCCACCGCCGGGTTGCCGACCGCGACCTTCGCCGCGTTGCCGACGGCCAGGACCTTCGATTCGCCGACGGCCAGCGGGAGGACGGGAACCGCCCCGGCGGGGGGCGTCCCGGCGGGGGTCATCCCCAGGATGACGACGAACAGTAACCAGGCGCTTCTTTTCATTCCATGCCTCCGTCATTCGATGATCCCGTTCCCCGGATAACCTCGATGCGCCGGGAGAAAACGGTGGGACGACCCAGGCGGGACAGCACTTCCGACTCGCCGACCGGGGGAAGGACGGCCAGGTCCCGGTCCCCCTCGGCCCGCAAAACGAGTTTCAGGGACGCCCGGTCCTCCAGGAAGGCCAGCACTTCGGCCTGCTCGGGAGTGAGGGCGAGCGTCACGTGGGCGTAGGAGCCGTCCTCCCCCGATGTCTGGGAGGAAGGGGCGGTTGCCCGGCCGGTGGCGAGGACGCGAATATTCTGGAGGGCGAAGGCGGTGGTCCGGCGCGCGGCGCTGTCGTATCGGGCGAGGAGGTCCACCCGGTCCCCGGGTTTCAGGAGGCCGCCCACGCCCTGGCTTTCCGTGACGTCCATGCAATAGGCCCGCTCGCCGGGTTCCAGGGAACCCGTCAGGGCGGACCCGGCGGGCGAGAACTTGTTGGCGAGGATCTGCTCGCCCGCGGAGATGGGCGCCCGGGCGAAGAGACCCTCCAGCGACGCGGGGTCCGAGACGGCGCCGGGGCTCACGAAGGCCTCGGGCAGCATCCGGCGTTCGACCCGGTCCCTGCGGAAGGGCCCGTTCGCGGGCAGGTACTGCTTCGCGACCAAAACCGGCACCGGCCGGGACCTTCCCTCGATCTCCCGGGCCTGGCGGTAAAGCAGGAAGAAAGCGAGGCCGGAGCAGGCCAGTGCCACGGCCAATGAGACCAGCGTCTTTCGATCCTTCATGATCCCCCCTTCGATGATGGTGCGAACTCCAGGAGCCGGATCTCGCTTCCCGACGCGAGGCGTTCCGTCTCGGCCCACAGGCGTTGACCGCCCCGGCGAAGCTCGCAGGTTCCGGGCATTCCCGCGGCGGGCCGGCATTCGAAACCCCGGGACGCCGCGAGGGCTTCCAATCCGGGCGCGTCAGCCGGTTGTCTCCACCGGATGTAACGGCTCCTGCCCGCCGCCAGGCAGAGAAGGCCGGTGGCGCCGTCGGGAACCGGCAACGGGAAAGTCGCGATTAGTCGGGGAGGCGCTTCGGTCCCGGAAGGGGCCGCCAGCTCGGTCGACCAGGCCAAGCCCTCGCCCCCGCGGTCCAGGACGGCGAGGATCCGGCAACGGCCCTCCTTCAGGAAGGCGTGGACCCGGATTTCGGAGGACAGGAGCGTCTCGTCCTGCGAGAGGCCCAGGAGCGCGGCCGCCAGGTCCAGGCCCTCGTGCGCGGGTACCCAACCTTCCCCCATCCATTCGGACCGGAGGTCCTCGAAGGACCCGCTTCCCCCGCGACCGGTCCAGAAGGCGTGGGTCATCCTCTCGCCGTTGAGCATCGCCTCGACGCGGGCGATCCGGCGCGAGGAGACGCGTGCGGAATGGATGCCCGCCCAGGCAACGGCCGCGGTCAGCGCCAGGAGGGTCGCCAGGGAGGCGTGGAAGAGCCGGTCTCTCATCGGCCTACCCCCGGGAGGGGTTTTCCGGGGATGACGGCGCATCGGACCGTGAAGGGGATGCCGTCCCGGAGGAAGCGGCTGAAGAGGGGGACCGGGCGGCATCGGACGCGCACTTCCCAGCGCGTTCCCGCGCCGATGCCTCCCTTCACCCAGGAATCCGAATCGGGAAGACCGTCCTTCGTCTCGCCGGGGATGGCGGGGGCATCCAGCGGGCGGCTCGAAGCCGTCAGCCGGAGGGTGGAGCGGTCGAACCGAACGCGATCGGGTCCCAGCGCGGCCCAGATCCCCTCCTCCGCCGTGGAGTCCCGCCGGGCCCCTGCCGCCCATTGCCTCATGACGACCCCGCAGGCATGTTCCAGTTGGGCCCGCGCGAGGAAGACCTGGATGAACTGGAAGGCCCCGGCCGCCATCAGGAAAAGGAGGGGGACGGCCAACACCATCTCGGCCAGGGCCTGCCCGGCCTTGTCGCGGCGCAGGGTGTTCCTCATGGCGACACCCGGGATCGGGGCGAAAGGGCACGCTCCAGGGTGCGCCTCACGCCGGGGGGGATCTTTTCGGCGATGTCGCGCAGAAGCGGCAGTTGACGGGGATCGATGGCGGTCAACCGGGCGCGGAAAGGGGGCTCCAAAAGGTCCCAGGCGGCCAGGCCGCCGCCGACGACCCGGGTCTCGGCGTTGTGGCCGATCGGCTCGCCGTCATGGGCCCGCGCCGCGAGGCGGGAGAGCACGAGGACCGTATGCCGGTGCG
>CAZGWJ010000089.1:0-10889 GCA_964529445.1 uncultured bacterium | reverse complement strand
AGGGAAGATGATCATCCTCAAGTAAGATCCTGATACGATCAGTCCCGAGGGGCGCAAAGCGCCGCTCGAGGGGCTGGTCGTTCTCCGATAACAAACACGTTGTATCCATGTTAAGGGCCTGCGAGGCATCGACCTCGCAGGCCTTTTTTGTTGGTCTTATGCGTTCCGAGAATTAACGGCGACTTAACCTCCCTTCAACACGCTCCAGGCATCCGATCCCTATCATCCCGGCCCAGTAAAGAAACCGAAGCTGATCCGATGTTCGGGCGGCTTTTTGAAAGGAAACGGAACATGTTCAGAAAAACAGGGATACCAGCCGTTCTCGCGATGGCGGTGCTTTTCCTCTCGGCTGGAAATACCGTGGCCGAGGTGAGGGAGGATCTCGATACCTTCCAGGAGGAAACCAACGCCGGCATGGGCGTCCTTTCCTCCCGGATCGCCGCCCTGGAAAGCAAGGCCAAGATCTCGGTCAAGGGTGACGTTCGCGCCCGGCACGAGGTCTTCAACCAGAAGGCCAACATGACGGACGGTCCGAAGCGCACCAACAACCGGGGTCGTTCGAGGATCCGGGCCCGTCTGTCGGCCTCGAAGCAGGTCAGTGACGAGGTCTTCGGCGCCATCGGCCTGGCGACGGGGAGTCTCACCGATCCCACGTCCACCAACCAGACGTTGGACGCCAACTTCACCGAGAAGGGCGTCTACATCGATTACGGATACGTCACCTGGTCGCCCTCGGCGCTGGGAAACCGCGTCATGCTGACGGGCGGGAAGATGCTCAATCCCCTCGCCAAATCGGCCATCAACTGGGACGGGGATACCAACCCCGAGGGCTGGGCCGGTGAACTGAATCTGGACTCCAAGTCCAAGTTCCGGGGCGGTTGGTTCGTCCTGAAGGAGAACAGCTCGGGCAAGGAATGGGGGATGAACGTGTTCCAGCTGGAGCGCGCCCTTGCCCTGGCCGGGTTCGACGTGAAGGCCGCGGCGGGCTACCAGTTCGTGCCCTTCACGAACAAGCTGGCCGGTGGAACGCCGGACCCCCTGAAGACCGGGAACATCAAGAACACGCAGGGTGTGATCCCCGACTTCAAGGGGGTGGACGGTCTGCTCCAGTTCAAGCGCAAGGTGTCGGGGCATGACCTGGTCCTACTCCTGCACGTCTGCCACAACATGAACTCGTTCGACCTCCCGACCGTCGGGACGGCCGAGAACGACAACGAGAACGCCTATCTGGCCGAGGTCAACTACGGCAAGGTGGCGGCCAAGGGCGACAAGTCCATCGGCCTCCGGTGGGCGTATCTCCAGCCGAATTCCGTGCTCTCCATCTTCCCGGATTCGGACGCCGAATACACCAACCGCAAGTACCTGCGGGCGACCTTCGGCTACGGGATCGCGGACGGCATGCAGTTCGACCTGACGGGTTTCGGGATCCGGCGCGTGACCTACGACGTGTTCACGGGCAGCAACCGGGAATCCAGGGAGACCCTGTACCGCACGCAGATCGATTTCGTGGTGAAGATCTAGCAGGATGTCAAAATGTCCCCTGTCGGGAACATTTTGTATCTTGCGCGGATCGTGCAAACGCAAAATCAGTGATTTTTCGCACGATCCGCTCAACCCGTGGCTGCTGGTCTGGCGCTGAAAAAAGTTTTCAGCACCATGCTAGCCCGATCCCCTCGGGGACCGTCCGTCGGCTAGGCGACGGACCGGTCCCGGGGGCGCCGCGCGGGCCTTTGTTGAAAGCGCCCCAACGCGGGGTCCCCGCCCGGGTCCGGTTCGAGGAACAAAGCGGCCGGGGCGAATTAACAAGGATGTAACACGGAATATACGCTCCCCTAAAAGCGGGATCGTACCTTTGAACCAGAGAAACGAAAAGGAGACACCGATGAGAAAGAGCATCCTGGGAGCGGTCCTCGCCGCGGTCGTGGCCCTCACGTCCGTCCCGGCGCTGGCGCTCACGATGAACGGGGCGGGGGCTTCCTTCCCCTATCCGATCTACACCAAGTGGTTCTACGAGTACAACAAGAAGACCGGCATCAAGATCAACTACCAATCCATCGGTTCCGGCGGCGGCCAGCGCCAGGTGATCGCCGGCACCGTGGACTTCGGCGGGTCGGACGCCATCATGAAGCCGGAGGACATGGCCAAGGTCAAGCGCGGGGTACTGCACATCCCGACGGTCATGGGCCCCGTGGCCGTGGCCTACAACCTGCCGGGTGCACCTGCGAAGCTCAACATGGACCCGGGAGTTTTGGTCGGCATCTACATGGGCGAGATCACGAAGTGGAACGATCCGGCCATCAAGGCGCTCAATCCCGAGGCGAACCTTCCGGACAAGCAGATCACCGTCGTGCATCGCTCGGACGGTTCCGGAACGACCTCGATCTTCGTGGACTATCTCTCGAAGGTCAGCGCCAAGTGGGCCTCCTCGGTCGGCGCGGGCACCTCGGTCAAGTGGCCGAAGGGGATCGGCGGCAAGGGGAACGAGGGCGTGGCGGGACTCGTCAAGCAGGTCCCGGGCGCCATCGGCTACATGGAGATCTCCTACGCCAAGAAGAACAACCTGTCCCTGGTCCGCATGAAGAACAAGGCGGGGAACTTCATCACCCCCTCGATCGAGGCGACCACGGCGGCGGCCGCCGGGGCCCTGGCGAAAATGCCGGGCGACTTCCGGGTCTCCATCACCAACGCCTCGGGCGCGGATTCCTACCCGATCGCGGGGTTCACCTGGCTGTTGGTCTACGGAGAGTACGACGCCGCCAAGGGCAAGGCCCTGATGGAATTCCTGGATTGGGCGCTCGACGAGGGCCAGAAGATGGCCCCTGAACTGCATTACGCGCCCCTTCCCGCGTCCTTGATCTCGAAGATCAAGGCCAAGCTGAAGACCGTGAAGTACTGAGGAGAGGGTTTTGGACAGGAATGTCGAATCGAAAGGGGGCGCCCCCTCGGGGGCGCTTCCGCCGTTTTCAGGCGTCCGGATCGGATGGGGCGACCGTCTGTTCCGAGGCATGACGGGATTCTTCGCCCTTCTGATCATCGCCTTGGCCCTCCTGACCGCCCTGGAGTTGTTCCTCCAGTCCCGTCCCGCCCTCGAGAAACTGGGTTGGTCTTTCTTCAGGACTTCCGACTGGAACCCGGTCACCGAGGTTTTCGGGGCCGTGCCTTTCGTGTACGGGACGCTCATGTCCTCCCTGATCGCGCTCCTCATCGCCGGCCCCCTGGGCCTCGGCATCGCCCTCTTCCTGAGCGAGTTGGCGCCCTTGAAGATGCGTGAGCCGGTGTCCTTCCTCGTGGAGATCCTGGCCGCCATCCCCAGTGTCGTGTACGGCTTGTGGGGCATCTTCCTGCTGGCTCCCTTGATGCGCGAGTGGGTCGATCCCCTGCTGATCAACGCCTTCGGCGCTCCCTTCTTCAAGGGACCCACCACCGGGCTCTCCCTCTCGACGGCCGGTGTCATCCTGGCCATCATGATCCTGCCCACCATCACGGCCATCAGTCGCGAGGTCTTCGAGGCGGTCCCCAACGCCTTCCGCGAATCGGCCCTGGCCTTGGGGGCCACCCGCTGGGAGACCATCCTCCTGGCCGTCCTGAAGCCCTCGCAGGCCGGCATCCTCGGTGCGGTCATGCTGGGGCTCGGAAGGGCCCTGGGCGAGACCATGGCGGTCACCATGGTCATCGGGAACCGCCCGGAGGTCTCCTTGAACCTGCTCGACCCGTCGCACAGCATGGCTTCCGTCATCGCCAACGAGTTCACCGAGGCCATGGGGGACGTCCATCTCTCGGCCCTGGCCCTCATCGGCCTGCTGCTCATGGGCATCACGTTCGCGCTCAACATCGCGGCCCGCCTGCTGGTCTGGGCGGCCACCCGACAGTACAAACTTCCGGGGAAGGCCTGAGATGCGGTTCGACTACGCTACCCGCCGGAAAATCCTGGATCGCGCGATGCTCTGGGCCTGCGGGCTCGCGGCCCTGGCAGCGGCCGTGCCGCTCGTCTCGCTGATCGTCTATGTGGCGGCCCAGGGTTTCAGGCGGTTCGACCTGGATTTCTTCCTCCATCTTCCCACGCCCGTCGGGGAACCCGGGGGCGGGATGGGGAACGCCGTGCTGGGCACTCTCACGCTGGTGGCGATCGCTTCGGTCGTGGGGCTTCCCGTCGGCATCTTCGCGGGGGTCTATCTGGCGGAGTTCGGCAAGAAAGGGCGATTCGCCTGGGCGGTTCGGTTCACGGCCGACATCCTTTCGGGGGTCCCCTCGATCGTGACGGGCATCGTGGCCTACGGGCTCGTGGTGAGGCCCATGGGCCGCTTTTCCGCCTTGGCAGGCGGCATCGCCTTGGGCTTCATGATGATCCCTGTCGTGACCCGCACGACGGAGGAACTCATCAAGATGGTGCCGAATTCCCTGAGGGAGGCATCCTTGGCCCTCGGGGTCACCCAATGGCGCACCATCCTGAGCATCGTCATGAAGACGGCCCGAAACGGCATCCTGACGGGCGTCCTGCTTTCGATCGCGCGCATTTCCGGGGAGACGGCACCCCTGCTTTTCACCGCCTTCAGCAACCACTTCTGGCCGACCGGGATCGACCAGCCGACCGCATCCCTCACGGTACAGGTCTTCACATACGCCATCTCGCCGTTCGACGACTGGCATGACCAGGCCTGGACGGGCGCGCTCGTGCTCCTGCTCCTGGTGTTGTCGATCAACGCGTTCGCGAAGTTCTTTTTCAAGAACTCCCGCCAGTTATTGAGGTGAGAAAAGGATGGTTGCCATGATCAAGGAAGCGAATTCCGCAGCATCCGGGAATCATGTACCCCGCGAGGCGGGAGTGGCCGTGCGCCGCCTGGACGTGGGGGCCGAGGCGGCCGGCGTGACCGCCGCCCATACGAAGATCGAGGCTGTGTCCCTGTCGGCTTGGTTCCACGAGAAGCAGGCCCTCTTCGACGTGAACCTTGCCGTGCGCGAGAAGGAGGTCACGGCCATCATCGGACCTTCCGGATGTGGCAAGTCCACCCTGATCCGATGCTTCAACCGCATGCACGAGACCGTGATCGGGGCGAGATCGAGGGGCGAGGTTCTTCTCGACGGGAAAAACCTCCTGGGGCGCGGAGTGGATCCCGTCGAGATCCGCCGCCGGGTCGGCATGGTCTTCCAGAAGCCTTCCCCTTTCCCGACGCTCTCGGTGTACGACAACGTGGTGGCCGGGCGACGCCTGACGGGGTTGACCGACCGGCGGAAACTCGACGAGATCGCCGAGTGGAGCCTCAAGAAGGCCGCGCTCTGGGACGAGGTGAAGGATTCGCTCCACAAGCCCGGCGGCGCCCTTTCGGGAGGCCAGCAGCAGCGGCTCTGCATCGCGCGCGCCCTGGCGGTCGAGCTGGAAGTCCTCCTGATGGATGAGCCCTGCTCGGCCCTGGACCCGATCTCGACGGCCAAGATCGAGGACCTCATCCACGAACTGCGGCAGAACTACACCATCGTGATCGTGACCCACAACATGCAGCAGGCCGCGCGCGTTTCCCAGAGGACGGCTTTCATGCTGAACGGAAAGCTCATCGAATACGACGAGACGGGTCGGATGTTCACCAATCCGGGCAACAAGCTGACCGAGGACTACATCACCGGCCGCTTCGGCTGAGGAGGAAGGCATGAGAACGCTCAACGAGGAGATGGATCGTCTCAAGGAGAAGATCCTCCTGATGGGGGGCAAGGTCGAGGTGGCGATCGGCCTGTCGGTCCGGGCGCTCAGGGAGAGGGATCCGGAGATGGCCCGCCAGGTCATCGCGGGCGATCGCGGCATCAACGACATGGAGATCGAGGTGGACGAGCTTTGCCACCTCATCCTGGCCACCCAGCAGCCGACGGCCGGGCACATGCGCTTCGTCACCAGCGCCATGAAGATCAACACCGATCTGGAGCGGATCGGGGATCTGGCCGTCAATATCGCCGAACGGGCGGTCGAGATCAGCGGGGAAAAACCCTTGAAGCCCCTGATCGATATCCCTCGGATGGCCTCCATCGCGCAGGAAATGGTCCGTATTGCCCTCGACTCGCTGATCAACCGGGATGCGAACTCGGCGCGAAAAGTGTGCGAGCGCGACGACGAGGTGGACGACCTGAACGCGCAGGTGTTCCGGGAACTCATCAGTTACATGCTCCAGGACCGGGAAAACATCAAGAGGGCCCTGGAATTGATCATGGTGGCCCGGCACCTGGAGCGCATAGCGGACCATGCCACCAATATCGCGGAAGATGTCATTTACATGGTCCAGGGCAAGGATATCCGACATCACCGGGGATGAGGTATGTCGCGGGCATGGGCGGGGTATCCGATATAATGGGAGGAAACGCGAACGGATGAACCCCTTCATGAAACAGATCTACGTCGTCGAGGACGAGAAGGATATCCTGGATCTCCTCACCTACAACCTGGAGAAGGAGGGCTTCCGGGTCCTTTCGAGCCTGCGGGGTGACGAGGCCATCCGGAAGATCCCCGAGAAGACCCCGGACCTCGTGCTGTTGGACCTCATGCTACCGGGCGCCGACGGCCTCACCATCATCAAGGCCCTCAAGGCCGACCCCAAGACCGCCCAGATCCCCGTCGTCATGCTCACGGCGAAGGGCGAGGAGACCGACAAGGTCGTGGGTCTGGAACTGGGCGCCGACGATTACATCACCAAGCCCTTCGGGGTCAAGGAACTGATCGCCCGCATCAAGGCCGTCCTGCGGCGGTTCGAGAAGGCCGGGGAGGCCCTGCCGGTCCGGAAATTCAAGGGGCTTTCCCTGAACCGCGCCAAGCACGAAGTGATGCTCTCGGGCAAGCCCGTGAAACTCACCGCCAAGGAGTTCGAACTCCTGGATTACCTGATGTCCCGGCCCGGGCAGGTCCTTTCCCGGGACGTCCTTTTGAACAGCGTATGGGGTTACGATTATTTCGGCACCACCCGCACGGTGGACGTGCATATTCGGCACCTTCGAGGCAAGCTCGGCGCTGTCGGCTCGAACATCGAAACCGTGAAGGGATACGGCTACAAGTTCGAGGCCGGCGAATGAATCCCTGGATCGCTTTCGTTCCGGGACTGGTGCTTGGCATTCTCCTGGGTGCCCTGCTGTTCCGGCGCGCCCGGCGGCGGGAGACCGTCGTTCCTGCGGCGGGTCCCGCGCCTTCCGTTGCGGACCCGTCGCGCGGCATCTTCATCCCCGGGCGCAATTTCCCGGAGATGATGGAAAGACTCGGCTCCGACGAGAGCCTTCTGGACGTCATCCTCAACGGGATGCACGAGGGCGTGTTGATCCTGAATCCCGCCGACCGCATCGTGCTCCTGAACCCCTCGGCGGGCCGGATCCTGGGCATGACCGAGGAGGAGGCCCTGGGACGGAGCTATCTCGAGGCCGTGCGGCATCCGGGTTTCGTGTCCCTGCTGGAGGAGGTTCGCCGGAACGGAAGGCCCATCTCGGGCGAGATCGAGATGCCGGGGGCCGAAGAGCGCGTCTTTGCGGTCAGCGTGGACGCCTTGAGGTCCAAGGAGGACGTCACGCTCGGCACCATCGTGGTCCTGGCCGACATCACGTCGGTGAAACGGATGGTCCGGATGCGCGCCGACTTCATCGCCAATGTGACCCACGAGTTGAAGACGCCGTTGACGGCGATCCTGGGCTATGTCGAGACGCTCCAGGACGGGGCCATCACCGACGCGAAAAACCGCAAGGGGTTCCTGCAGAAGATCCATGACCAATCCAGCCGCCTCAACGAGCTCATCACCGACGTCCTGGAGTTGTCGCGCATCGAGAGCGGAAGATACATCGAGTCCCTGGGGATCATCGACGTATCGAAGGTTTGCCGGACTGCCCAGGATCTCCTGAAAGCGAAAGCCGAGGCCCGGCGTGTGACGCTGGAATGCCGGCTTCAGGAGGGGACCCGCGTGCTGGCCCACGAGGAGGGGCTCCTGCGGGTGTTGGTGAATCTCCTCGACAACGCCGTGAAATATTCCTTCGAAGGCGGCGAGGTGGTCGTGGAGTCCCGGACCGAGGAAGGGAAAGTCACGATCCTCGTGAGGGACCGGGGGCACGGCATCCCGGCGGAATTCCATTCCCGCATCTTCGAGCGCTTCTACCGAGTCGAGGGATCTCGCAACCGACAGGCCGGGGGAACGGGTCTGGGGCTGTCCATCGTGAAGCATCTCGTCGAGCACATGAAGGGTTCGGTTCGGGTCGAAAGCCGGGAAGGGAAGGGCAGCGTCTTTTCCGTCATCCTGCAAGTCGCCGGCTGAAGTATTTTTTCTCCTTTCCTTGAACCGGTTCGCGGAACAAGCTCTCGGTGGCTGTTTTTGTTGACAGGCGCAAGTGGTTCCTCTTTCAGGAAACAGTTTCATTCGATGGAACCGGTTACATCCCTTATATTGCGGGGTTTTCGAGAAAGCGGTATCTTTGAGTCACATCCCGGGTATCCATTTCCCGTGAGAATGATCATCTCAAGGAAGCCGTGACCGGTTCCATGATCCATATCCGCCGAACCCTGATATCGTTCATCGCTTTCCAGTTCCTGGTGTTGCCTCTTTGGGCTGCGGACGTCACCATCGACGGTTCCCAGAACCATCAGACCGTTCGCGGATTCGGTGCTTCCTGCGCCTGGCAGTACAGCGCATTCCCGGCGGCCACCGCCGACCTGCTGTGGCGTGTCGACACGGGCGTTGGCATGTCCATGCTCCGCCAGCGCATTCCGCCCAACGGGGATGCCTCTTACGGCGTGGGGATCCTCCAACAGGCCAGGGACCGGGGTGTGACCCAGATCTGGGCCACGGAATGGTCGCCTCCGCCCAACATGAAAAGCAATTCGTCGACCGTCTGCGGATACCTGAACAGCGGGAGTTACGGGGCCTACGCCCAGTTCCTGGCCAACTATGTGACGACCCTGAGGAACAGCCACGGGGTCACCCTGACGGGCGTTTCGCCGTTCAACGAGCCGGATTATTGCACTTCCTACGAATCCTGCACCATGACCGGGGCGCAGATCCGCGATTTCGTGGCCCACATGGGCGCCACGTTCACGTCCCAAGGCCTCATCAACACCTGCAAGATCATCGTTCCCGAACCGGGCCGCATCGATTACCTGGAAAGCTACGGCGGTCCGACCCTCGACAACGCCACGTCGCGCGGATACGTCTCCGTGATTGCCTCCCACCTCTACTGGTACAACGACGCGAACGTCGTGCCCTACAACAAGGCGGTGACGGCGGGCAAGGACCTGTGGATCACGGAGATGGCGACCCTCGAGGGCGACGATCCCGGCATGGGCGACGCCTTGAACCTGGCGAACTGGATGCATCGGTCCATGGCCGTCGCCAACGCCAACGCCTTCCACTTCTGGTGGCTGCAGAGCGACGGGAACGAGGGCCTCGTGGACACCTCCGGGGGCACCACCAAGCGCCTCTATGTGATGGGGAACTGGAGCAAGTTCGTCCGTCCGGGTGCCGTCCGCGTCGGGACCAGCAGTCACAACCCCAGCACGAACGTCTATGTCTCCGCCTACCGCAACGCGAACGGAACCTACGTCATCGTGGCCGCCAACCGCAACACGTCCGGCACCAGCCAGCGCTTCGTCTGCAACAACCTGGGTGTCACCTCCTTCACGCCCTGGATCACCGATTCCTCCCGGAACCTGGCCTCCCAGTCGGCGGTGGCCGTGTCCGGCGGGGCCTTCACCTATACGCTTCCGGCCCAGAGCGTGGTGTCCTTCGTGGGGACGGGAGGCACGCCCGTGGCCACCGCCACTTTCACGAGGACCGGGACGCCCACCCCGACGCCCTACCTGTCGCTTCTCGACAATCTGGAGGACGGGAACACCACGAACAACTGGTGCGGGACCTGGTATTCCTACCAGGACACGGGAAGCACCCTGTCCTTCGGCGTCTCCACGGGAGGCGCTTCCGGGTCCACGGCCTACCATGCCTCCATCAACGGGAATGTCAGCAGTTATGGCGGCATGGGCACGAACCCGGGAAGCGGGACGGTCACGATGAACCTTTCCTCCTTCTACGGGATGGTATTCATGACGCGCGGCAACGGGAGCAACTACTGGTTCCAGGTGCCGAGCGTCTCGGTGACAACCGGTGACCACCACGGGGTGACCTTCACGGCCACCGGGTCCTGGACGGGGGTCACGGTCCTTTTCTCGAACATGGCCCAACGGGGATGGGGTAACCCGGCCCAGCCGTTCGACATCACGAGGGTGACGTCCTTCCAATGGGGCAGTCTGAATGCGGGGGCCATGGACATCGATGTCGACGATGTCCGTCTCCTCTCCAACGGGGCCGTGGCCACGCCCACCTGTCCGGTCACCGTAACCCCGACCTTCACGCCGACTTTCACTCGCACGAATACCTCTACCTTCACGGGAACCCCCACCCCGACCCGCACCCACACCGGCACCTTCACGCCAACGGTCACGAATACCCGCACGAATACGGCCACTTTCAGCCTGACGATCACGAACACCTTCACGCGGAGCGCGACTCCCACCTGGACTCGCACGAATACCTCCACCTTCACGGGAACCCCCACGTCGACGCGCACGTTCACCGCGGTGCCTCCGACCGCCACGCCGACCCCGACATTCACGAACACGAGGACGAGCACCCCCACGGCGACCGTGACGAGCACGCTCACCCGCACGCCGACGGTCACATCCACCGCCACCTGGACCCGGACCGTCACGCCTACGGCCACCCGCACCTTCACGGTGACGTTGTCCCCGACGGCGTCGTCAACGCCTACGCGCACGGTGACGAATACCGCCACCCGCACCTTCACGCCCACCTTCACGTTCACGAGCGTGCCGCCGACCGCGACCCCGACCCAAACGCACACATCCACGTTCACGATGACAGCGACACTCA
>CAZGWJ010000088.1:0-11090 GCA_964529445.1 uncultured bacterium | reverse complement strand
TTCATGCAGATGAACGCGCCCATGAGCGAGACGGGCAGGGAGGTCAGGGCGATCAGGGTGTTGCGGACGTTGCCCAGGAAAAGATAGACGACCAGGATGGTGAGCAGGATCCCCAGGAGGATGGACTCCTCCACGTTCCCCAGGACCAGGCGGATCATCCAGGCCGATTCCATCATGGATTTGAGCTGGGGAACCCCGCGGAGGGCTTTGAACTCTCCGTTCAGGCGGTCCACGGACGCAAGGACCCGGTCCACCACCTCGACGGTGTTGGCGCCGCCCTGCTTGTAGACGACCAGCGCGATCACGTCCTTGCCGTTGTAATAGCCCTGGCTTCGGCGGTCCTCGACCCCGTCCACGACCGTGCCCAGCTTCTCGACGGGGACGCTCACGTCGGAGCCCGCGAAATTGACGACGGTCTTGCGGATGCGATCCAGGTCGTTGTACTCGCCGATGGCCCGGAAGAGCAGTTCCTTGTCGCCCCGCTCCACGTTGCCCACGGGCACGTTCTGGCTGTTGGCGGCGATGCGGGCCGCCACCAGGCCCGTGCTCAGCTGGTGCCGGTTCAGTTCACGGCGGTCCAGGAGGACCTGGATCTCGCGGCGGGTCCCGCCGACCAGCACGACGGTGCCGACGCCCTCGATCTGCGAGAGCCGCGTCTTCACGGTCTCCTTGGCGAACTCGTGGAGTTCGTGGGACGGCAGGTCGGCCGAGAGGGCTAGGACCACGACCGGCTGGTCCGAGGGGTCGTAACGCCGGAGGATGGGTTCGTCGATCTCTTTGGGAAGGTTCGAGCGGATGTAGGACACCTTGTCCCGGATGCGCTGCTCGGCCCACTGGGCATTCGTCTCCATGGTGAATTCCGCCGTGACGAGGCCCACGTTCTCCTGGCACGCGGTGGTCACCTTCTTCACCCCCTCGATGGAGCTCACCTCGTCCTCGATGGGCTTGGCTACCAGCTTCTCCACCTCCTCGGGCCCTGCCCCGCGGTAGGGCACGATGACCGACACGATGGGGTAGTTGATGCTCGGGAACTGGTCGATTCCCATCGAGAAGATGGAGATGACACCCAGGATGACCACCAGGGCGATGATGCAGGCGACGAAGACGGGCCGTTTGACGGAAAGTTCGGGAAGGTTCATGGCCTCGCCTCCCGGTCGGAAGCCCCCGCAACGGGCGCCTCCCCGGCCAGGAACCATTGCGCCTGGGCCCACACCCCGAGCTTCTCGGCGGCCACGGCGACGCGGTTCAGGCTGGACATCAGGTAGTCGTTCTCGTAGGACAGCACCTGGAACTGGGTGGTGCGTCCCAGGCGGAGCATCTCGTTCTCGCGCTCGGCCTTCTCCTTCTGGAGGAGGGCGATCTCTCGGGCCAAGGCTTCCCGCGCCTGGACGTCCTCCCACTTCCTCCCCACTTCCTCCCAATCCATCCGGACGCGGGCCTCGGTTTCCTCCATCCTCCGTTTCGCGCCCTCGCGGGCCCAGCGGTTGCCTTCGGCGATCTTCCTCTGGCCCGGGAGGTCCAGGTTCACGGTCAGCTTGGCGCCCAGCTCCACGATGGGCCGGTCGAATTCCCAGGATTCCCGCCGGGCGTCCACGAAGGTCACGGCCCGGCCGCTGGGGGTGTAGGAACCGTAGATCGACAGGTCCGGCTTGGTACCTTCGACCGCTCTGCGTTCCGTGGCGCTTTTTTCCTCATAGGCGAGCCGCGCGGCTTTGAGATCCAACCGCTCCGGCAACGCCGCCGGCATCCCGAGGTCCAGCCGTTTCGTCACCTCGTCCAGGGTCTCCAGCGCCTCGGGAACCGAGCCCTCCTTGCCTCCCCGAAGACGGTCGAACTCGATGGCGGCCCGGCGCTCCCTTTCGCGGGCCCCCTTCAATTCCAGCCTTCGAACCTGGACGGCCGCCCGGGTCTGCAGAGACTCGTTCTTGTCCGACAGGTGGTTCTTCACACGGGAAGCCGACCAGCGGTCCAGCTTCTCGGTCCGGTTCAGGACTTCCTCCCTCAAGCGCACCTCCTCGCGCGCCAGGGCCAACGTTCCGTAGGCCACCCGGGCCTGCATCACGACCGCGTTGCGTCCGTACGCCGCCATCGTCGAAGCGCCTTCCAGCTGCTTTTTGACGGATTCGGACGTCCCCCGCCATTCCTTCCCGGCGAAGTTGCGCCACAAGGGGATCGACGCCTGCACCTTGGGCTTGTGGAGATACTCGACGGGCTTCAGGACCATGCTCTCGGTCGTCTCCAGGCGGTCCCAACCGTACTGGACGCCGACCGAGGGCCCGAAGGAGAACTGCTTGTAGACACCCACGTTGTACATGTCCATCTCCGACCGCGTCCCATACATGCGGATCTGGGGCGTCTCCCGGTCGTCGCGCCGGTAGTACTGCGCCTGCAATTGGGGGGCGAAGATCTGGTCCCCCTGCGCCATCTGGAGTCGTGCCGCCATTCGGTTGGATTCCATGGACCGGTAATCCGACCCCTTCGACCTGACCGAATCGAGGTACGAATCCATGCTCAATGGGGCCGCTCCCGACAAGGCCGGCCCGAACGACACCACCCCTATGATCAAGCCTTTGATCGATCGATGCATATCCCGCTCTCCGTTTTGATCGCGCCCGCCAACCGCTGAAGGGAGCGGGCCCTGCCGCCATTCACGACAGGGCCCCGGATCGCCCCCTGTGGGTCGAGGTCGCTGAAAAGATGGGTTTCTCAGAGGAACGAATAGCCCACCTGGACCATGAACGCCCCGTTCTTGACGTCGACATCAAGATCGGAATCGCCCGTATCGGGGATCTGGCTCAGCCCCATCGTGTAGCGGAGATCCACGATGAACCCCTGGATCTCGATGTCCGCGCCGAATGCCAGCCCGAAGTCGGTGCTCTTGTAGCTGTCCTTCACATCGACGCTGTTCGTGCCGTCATCGGTTTTGGCACCCAGGAGGATCCCCAGCGCCGGCCCGGCATAGATCGAAGGCCGGACCTTCGCCTCGGGACCCATGAAAGCGGCCTTGATGAGGACGGGGATCTCCAGGTAGTCCATCTTCATCTTCAGGTCGGAGTTGTCCTCGTCCTGGGCCCCTTTCTGGACGTACTGGACCTCGGGCTGGATCATGACTGGGCCGAGCCCGATGCCGAAGAATCCGCCTGCCGCCATCCCGATCTTCGAGGACACCCCCTCGATGTCGTCGCCGCTGAGCGTCGACATGCTGATGCCCGCCTTGACACCGGCCGTGAGGTCCGGCCGTCCCGCCGCCGCATCGCTCTTCGACGCCTCCGCGGCCATTCCCGTGATGGGACCTATCGCTAGAAGCAACGCCATGACTGCCATCCATTTCTTCATGTCTTTTCTCCCTTTCTGATTTGGACCCCGCACCTCTCCCCCGAAGGGGAGGTGGGAGGGTCCGTCTTCCGGACCTTTGGACGACCCGGAGGTATTACACGTACATGTAATATTACATGCACGTGTAATATAGTCAAGTTGCGGGTGGTTATTACTTAGCCACTCGTGTAATCACTATGAATAGAGGGGATAAATCCGGAAGGTTTAGCGGCGCGACCGGACCTTGAGGACCCGCTTCAAGGCCATGTCGATGCGCTTGTAAATGGCTTCGGTCGAGATGGTTTCGCGATCCAGAACGATCGGATATTCCTTCATCATATTGGGCATGATCTCAGTGCCCAGCCCATGGAGGATGATGGGCCCCACCGAGAACAGGAACAACATGTTCAGGATCTCGGTGTCCGATTCCACCACCAGCATCTTCCGCTCCCGGCAAGCCTTGACCGTGCGGCGAAGGGCCTCCATATGGGGTTTCAGGTGGTCCCGGATGCTGTTTCGCATCAGGTCCCGCAATTGGTTGTCCTTGAGGACCGGCCAAAGCAGTCCCCAATTCTCACGTAGGAAGAGGGCAAAACCGATCAACAGGGCCCTCAACTGCTCGACGGGATCCTTGTACTGGACGGGCGAGCCGGAAGCGGTCGCGTTGAAGGAGTCGAACAGGTCCTTGACCACCTCGGCATAGAATTTTTCCTTCGTCTTGAAATAGTAGTGGAAAAGCCCATGGTTCACCCGGGCATGCTCGACCAAACGACGCACAGATAGGTCGGACAGACTGGTGATGGCCAGCATCTCCCGGCCCGCCCGGATAATGGCCTGCTTGGAATCCTGATGGTGCTTCATGGACCGCCGCCTCGCTTGGATCACCCAATCAATAAGGCATTATAACGGGTGAAAGAAGAAAACCATCGGAAACCGCCCCGTTGACATTCAGCAGACATATCTATGTTCTTGATATGGGTTTTCATCGGACATTTCCGCGGTTCCAACCCAGATGAGCGAAGAAATAAACGCGCTATTATGAAGATTCTTCATGAAGTAACCGCGCCCACGTGGGCAGAAGTGATGCGATATGGTGCGACATGGGGCCAGGTCTTGGGATTGCAGTTAAGAATCCTGAAGGCGCCGGGCATGATTTGTAACTATTCAAAACCGGTATGGGTCCTAATGGTGACAATGGGTACTAAACGACTTTCACCCGCCCCTGACACACAACTTGACTTATACTTGACATACAAAACAAGGCCCTCGTCCTGGTCAAGCCGTTGATCAAGGCCGGGCTGGTGGAAAGGGTCGGCACTCGCAAGACGGGGAAGTACGTACTGAAGGACGGGGGATAACCCGACTATATAAGATTGTGTTAGATTATATGAGATTAGGTTCTTGGTTATGCATCTCCGCTCTTGCAATCGGCCGACTGCTCTGCGGTCGCTTTCAATCCGGTTTCTTGATGGGGATCTGGGTGAGGCGGATGCCCAATTTGCGGGCCACCGAGAAGATGCGCTCGTCCCGGTAGAACTCGCCGTAATAAATGGCCCGGATGCCCGCGTTGGCAATCATCTTGAAGCAGTTCCAGCAGGGGGAGGCCGTCACGTAGATCTCGCCTCCGTCGATGCGCACGCCGTTCTTCGCGGCCTGGATCACCGCGTTGGCCTCGGCGTGGATGGTGGCCACGCAATGGCCGTCCTCCATCATGTGCCCGGCCTCGTCGCAATGCGGCATCCCTTTGATGGATCCGTTGTACCCCGTCGAGAGGATGGTCTTCTCCCGCACAATGACCGCGCCCACGTGCTTGCGGTCGCAGGTGGAGCGGCTGGCCACCTCCCGCGCGATGTTCATGAAATAGGTGTTCCAGTCCACGCGCCCGTGCTTCGCGGCGGACTTCCGGCGGGGCTTCTTCCTTTTCGCGGCCATCACGGCCTCCTGTCCACGGCGTAGAAATCCGGTTTGCTCACGGGATGCCAATGCTCCTTGGCCTCGGCCAGGCCGGGCAGTTCCTCCGCGTCGCCCCCGTTCACGTAGGCGTACCCTTCCAGCGACGCGCACAAGCGCGAGAATATATAAGCGGACAGGCCCTTCACGGTCAAGTCGGCCACTTCCAACTGGATGCCGAAGGTGTCGGGCGCAAGGCGCGCCCCGAAGGTGTACCCGAGAACGTCACCCTCCACCTCCACGACGGCGCCCGAAAGCCCCCAGGAAACGCCTTCCGCCAGGACCCGGTCATGGGCCTTTTCGGCGTGGTTCAGCAGGAGGGACCCCGTGGACCCTTCCAGCCGGGCGGATCGATCGGCGCTCCATCGCGCGAAGACCTTCCGGCAGGCATCCGCGTCCCCGGCCCGGTAGGGGCGGAAGGAGACCGCCTGGTTCTTCAGGAGGTGGTTCACGTCGGCGCGCTTGGCCCGGTAGGGGTCGCCGTGAAGACCCGCTACCTTCTCCCGGTCGTACACGTACTCCGTCAGGACCCGGCGCACGGGCCATCCCCAGGAGGAACAGTCGTCCGCCTGCTTTTTCGTCAATCCTTCGATGCGGGAGATCCCTTCGGCGTCCGGGCCGTTGACGAGGTCGAGCCAGCCGAACGCCACTTCGAGCGATTCGCGGGTGAGGGGACGGGGAGGGAGCGGCAGGTAGGCATAGCGGTCATAGGCGGCCAGGAGGAAGGAGGCGGCGTCGCGCGAAGCCAGGGCGTACCGGAAGTGGTCCTGCCATTGCATGAGGCCGGGATAGGAACCCGCCAGCGAGGCGTGGGGAAAGAAGGCCTTCTCGAAGGCCTCGCGGGACCAGGCAAGGGGGACCGCTTCCCGGAAGTAATCGGGATGGGGGAAGGAAGGGGGCATGGAGGGGCCCCCCGCCCGGGAAGGCGGGGGGATCGACTCCTTTCGGCACGTCAGTTCTTGCCGGTCAACGCCTGGGAGATCTCGCGGCGCAGGCCATACGACAGGCGGGCGGCGCGGGAAGGAGGGCGGTAGTTGCGCAGGTAGTTCGGCAGGTCGTCCAGCGTGACCACGCCGTTGGCAAAGCTTTTCACTTCGCTGGCGTCGCATTGCGGGTGGGCGAAGACCACCACGCCCTGGATCCAGATCTGCGAGCACTCGTGCGCCCAGCGCTGGGGCAGGCGCTCCTCCAGGATCTTGCGAAGGTGGTAGATCTGCGTGGCCACCTGCTTGAGGGGGTTGTAGAACCCCCGCTTGTAGCGGGAACGCGTCTTGCGGGCGCGCTTGTGGAGGGTCCACTCCCGGTCCTCGACCTGCCCGATGATGCGGCCCCTCAAATACTTGGTCTCGATGACGAAGAGGGCCGAGTGGGTGATGAGGACGTGGTCCAGCTCGCGGGTGCGCTCGCCGGAATCGAACTGCACGGAATGAAGGACCCGGGCGTCCATGGGGAGGTTGTCGAGGACCTTGGCCGTCATGGCCTCGCCCTCACTGCCCTCGCCCACGATGCGGCCGCGGTGGATGGCCACCCCGCCGCTCCAGACGCCCAGCCAGATGAACCCGGCGGCGGGAATCAGGCTCCACCAGAAGAAGCCCCACTTGAGGCCGGCGTACACCGAACCGACGGCCAAAAGGACCGAACCGTAACTGAGGAGTCTCCAGCGTTCCACCCACCGGATGGCCCGGGGGGGTCTGAGACTCTGAATGGTTGCTACCATCTCACGCTCTTTCCAGCGACAACTCCCTCACGTCCCGCGCTTCCTCCTGATACTCCCCGATGAAGTCGGGGAACTCCCGGATCCGGCCCGCCACTCCCGGGGTTTCCAGGACGGCTTGGACGGTCTTGAGGTGTTCCCGGACACGGCCTGCGAATTCGGGGCGCGCCAGGGCGGGACACTTGTGGTCCGCCCCGACGAAGACGCCCTGTCCGTCCCGGCCCCTCATGACCACGACCGGATAGATCGCGCAATCGAGGGGACGATCGGGATAGACGACGCAGGTGTGGTCGGCCGGCTCGAAGAAAGGGCATGCGAAGCCGTGTCCGCAAGGGACGAGTTCGGCCTTGGATGCGCCCTCCTTCTTTCGGAATGCGGCCCGCTCCGACCGCTCGACCCGGGTCCTCTCCTCCGGAAAAAAGAAGGGGGACATCCCGGCTTCCCTGTCGGGAAAACGACAGCAGACCGGGCACTCCAGGCAGAGCTCACTGGGGATCAGCTGGGGTACTTGAGGGAACATCGCTACCTTGATATTGAGATTCGGCCGGGATACGAAAACGGCAATGAGATCGCCTTCAAGACCGTCGGTCCATCCCATCGATGGGGGGACCCGTTGATCCGACGATGGGAGGCCGTCCCAGGGGTCCTGCCCCGTTCGAGGGGACCTCGCCCACCCATCCGAGCCCGATGCCCGGGCTGTTCAACGCTCGACAGACTGCGGTTCGATCGTCCGTTGCTTCCTTCGGTTCCCATGCCGGGAGGGAAAACCCCTTGGGCTTCCAACAAGCCTGACATGCCCTGCGGCAGGTGGACCGGTCCTCATGGACCGTTCATCGTTCCTCTTGCCACCCTGCGCGGGCCGGGGTCCGCCTTCCTACGATGGGGAGAGTATAGGGGAAACAAAGGGGGTCCGAAAGCATTAAAAGGAAGGAAAGGCCGAGGGTGGAGCAAAAGACGGAGTTTCAGCGATGTTCAAGGAACCACGGCGATCGTCAAAGGTTGTAGATGCCGATGCCGATGGTGATGAGGCCCCCGATGATGAGGACGGGGGCCAGGGTCATGGAACCGACCGCGAGATACATGTAACCGATGACGAGGACGCCGGTGCCGACGCCGATGGTGATCTTGCCGGCGGCTTTCATGCGGGGCTCGACGGTCTTGGGCTTGTTGTCCTTGTTGTCGGCCATGGTCACGGCTCCTTGAAGAGATGCGTCATTGTACCAGAAAGAATCCCCTCACCCTACCCTCTCCCGTAAACGGGCGAGGGATCGAAAATGAATATCCCTCCCCCGCTTGCGGGGGAGGGCGGGGAGAGGGGTCTATCGTGGTTTGATGACGCTTAATCCGCCCATGTAAGGGCGCAAGACTTCAGGTATGACGACCGACCCATCCGCTTGTTGGTAATTCTCCAATATGGCCAGCCAGGTTCGGCCGACGGCCAAACCAGAACCGTTCAGGGTGTGGACGAGTTCCGTCTTGCCGGCGGTTTCCCGCTTGAAGCGGATCTTGCCGCGCCGGGCCTGGAAATCGGTGCAGTTGGAGCAGGAGGAGATCTCCCGGTAGCGGTCCTGGCTGGGCACCCAGACCTCGAGGTCGTAGGTCTTGGCGCTGGTGAAACTCTTGTCCCCGGTGGCCAGCACGACCGTGCGATAGGGGAGACCCAGCCGCTTCAACACGTCTTCGGCGTCGCCCCGCAGTTCCTCCAGTGCGTCGAAGCTCCTCTCGGGCTCCACGAACTGGAAGAGCTCCACCTTGTTGAACTGGTGCAGGCGGATGAGACCGCGGGTGTCCTGGCCGTAACTGCCGGCCTCGCGGCGGTAGCAGGGCGTGTAGGCGCAGTATTTCCTGGGAAGCGTTCCGTGCGCGAAGATCTCGTCCCGGTGCAGGTTGGCCAGCGACACTTCGGAGGTGGGGATGAGCCAGAAGCCGTCCTTCTCGACGGCGAAGGCCTGCTCCTCGAACTTGGGGAACTGGCCCGAGGCCGTCATGGAGTCGCGGTTCACGAGGTGGGGGACCACGGCCTCCTCGTAACCCTTTCCGGCATGCAGGTCGAGCATGAAGTTGATGAGGGCCCGTTCCAGCTTCGCGCCCATGCCCGTCAGCGTGAAGAAGCGGGCGCCTGCGGCCTTGGCGGCCCGGTCGAAGTCGAGGATGCCGAGCTTCATGCCCAGTTCGAAATGGGGAAGGGGTTTGAAGTCGAACTTCCGGGGTTCGCCCCAGCGGCCGACCTCCTGGTTCGACTTCTCGTCGGGACCGACGGGCACACTCGGGTGGGGGAGGTTGCAGACGAGCAGTTCGACCGCGCGGAAGGCCTCCTCGGCGGCGGCGCATTCCGCCTCGAGGCGCTTGATGTCCTCGGTGGCTTTCTTCAACTCGGCGATGTTCGCGGAGGCGTCCTGCCCGGCTTTCTTGAGGCGGTTGACCTCTTCCGAGGCCTTGTTCTTCGCGCTTTTCTGTTTCTCGAGCTCGGACACCGTCTCCCGGCGCTTGCGGTCGAGGGCGAGGTATTCGTCGAGGTCCACCTTCGAGGCGCAATCGGCCAGGGCCTTGCGGACGATGGCTTCGTTCTCACGGATGTACTTGGGATCGAGCATCTCAAGAACCTTTTCTTCCTCCTTCTCCCTGATGAGGGGAGAAGGATGGGATGAGGGTGGTATACGGCGGGCGTCAGCACCCCTCACCCTGCCCTCTCCCCCAAGGGGAGAGGGAGAGTAAATGTCGGGGAAGGCGATTCTATTCGAATCGGGGACCGGTGGAAAGGGTGGTCGGGCCCGGCCGGGAAGGATGAACCTCCTGACAAAGAACCGTCCTTTTGGGTGGAACGATAAGAGCGCTTGAAACAAGGCGGGCCTGTCCTCGATATTTTGGAGCCGGAAGTCCCGAACCGCACTACAATGGGCCCGTTTCTCGATGATCTTTCCCCGCAAGGAGGATTTTTCATGCGCCGGATATTCCTCGCCGTCCTGATGTGTCTGGTCCTCGCCGCGCCCGTCCTCGCGAAACCCGCGGCCAAGAAGATCCCCAAGGCCTCGGCCCTCGCCTCCAGCGAGATGGCCGAGAAGCAGGATGCCGCCATGCGGGGTCTGCAGAATGGCAACGACCGCTACCTCAACAAGAGCGCCAAGGCCATGAGCGCCGAGGAGAAGAAGGCGGCCGCCGAGATGCCCCAGATCATGATCCTCTCCTGCTCCGATTCGCGCATCCCGCCCGAGGTCATCTTCGACCAACCGCGCGGCAAGCTGTACACGAACCGCGTGCTCGGGAACGTGGTGGACGAGATGTCCGTGGGCAGTCTCGAGTACGGCGCCCGCATCATGAAGATCCCGGTCCTGGTCGTCATGGGGCACGACAAGTGCACGGCGATCGGGATGGCCATCCGGGAGGAGGAGAATCCCACGAAGGACCTCTTCATCAACATGGAGAACCTCATGGGCAAACTGCGCCAGGCCGTCCGGCAGGCGAAGGCCATCATCCAGGAGCGGGGGATGAAGTCCTCCGCCCTGCACGACGAGGCGGTCAAGGAGAACGTGCGCAACACCATCCGCCGCATCATCGAACTTTCGCCCCCCATGTGGCAGTTGCAGCACCAGGGGAAGCTCAAGATCGTCGGGGCCGTCTACCATCCGGAGACCGGCAAGGTGGAGTGGCTGGACCAGTAATACAATCTGTTCCCTTGCCCCTTGCGGGAGAGGGTAGGGTGAGGGGTGCCTTGCCGTTGCTTTCATCCTCATCTCATTCTTCTCCCCTCGATTGAGAAGGTAATACAAAGTATGGAAGGGCCGTTCCCGACGGGGACGGCCCTTTTTTTATGCTGGAAAAGGTCCCGAAGGGGTGGGAAGTGCCTGTTTTTCTTCGCGTCGTCGCGTCCGGTCGGTGCAAGATGCCGGATGACCCTATAAAACCCTTTTGTAGCCGTCCCGGAGGCGGTAGAATAAACGTCAAGCCAAAGTTGGCCTGTAGCAGAGTCCCGAAAAAGATCGGGACACGCTACGGGCCATGGGTTCGACCATTCCAAACGGGAGTGACGACCGCATGCGCCCTTCGACGACGAAGACGACACCTTGGATCCTTGCCAGTCTCATCCTTCTCTTGGCCGCCGACGCCTTCGCGG
>CAZGWJ010000087.1:0-11222 GCA_964529445.1 uncultured bacterium | reverse complement strand
TCCAGCTCTTCACGACGGCCTACCGGAAGATCTCCGAGACGTCGCTGGCGACGCTCCCCCTGGGTGTGACGCCCGTGAAGGTGGCCTTGAGGGACCGCAAGGGCCGCCGACTCGCCAACGGGGTGTATTTCCTCAGGGTGTTGAACGGCGATTCTGAATTCGTCGGAAAACTGCTCATCCTGCGCTGATCCCCGCCTTTCCAGTCCTTGAAAGGGTTTTCAGGACCCTTGTCCCGGCGAATTCCTGGAATAAAGCGCCCCGTTGCATCTCTATCCAATGGAAGCAGAAACCCCTGGATGGAGGTTCCTATGAAACGCCGGATCCCCGCCTTCGCCGTCCTGATGACCCTCCTGTTCTCCCTGAACGCCTGCCAGAACCCCAGCCGCATCGCACCCGTGGGACCCGCTCCCTTCGGGGACCTTTCCGTGTCCCTCTCGGCCCCGGCGGACGTGCCGGGCGTCGTGCCTGACCTGCCGGACGCCGAGCAGGCGGGCTTCTATGCCTTGGCGGGGGCCGAGGTCACCCTCGTGAACGTCGAAGGGGACCTCGCGGCGGCCCTGTCGGCTTCCCCCGTGGCACGAGCGGTCTCGGACGCGAGGGGCGTCGCACGCTTCACGGCCCTCCGTTGCGGCGTGGATTACCGGATCCTGGTCAATGTGGGCGGCGGCTCCTGCGAGCAGATGGAAAAGGCGGTCAGGACCCAGGCCGGGCAGACCGCTTCCTGCAAGGTGCCGGTCGAGAAGGAGAACAGGTCGGCCTATTCGGGTGACATCGACATCGTGGAGAACCCGAAGGTCTTCGCGCCTACGGACACCCTTCATTTCGACTGGGAGGTCCTCAATCCCACCGGGACGGCCGTGACGACCGAGTGGCGCGTGGTGGCGGCCAATGATCCCGGAAACGTCCTGGTCAGCGGCACGAGCCAGGTGGCGGCGGACGGGACGCTTTTCCGTCCCGGCATCCCGCTGGTTCTTTCGGGCCTGCCTCCCACCAACACCTCGGGACAGTCCTCCTACAAGATCCTCTGCGTGGTGGAGGGACAGGTCGTGGGGAGCGACAACTTCGTGATCCTGCGCGGCCCGGCTCCCGAGCCGACCGCGACCGCGGTCCCGCCCACGGCGACGCCCGTGCCGCCGACCGCGACCCCGACCCCCATCGAGCCCATCTGCGTCCAGAGCGGGACGGACGATCTCATCGTCCAGACGGGCGCGAACGCGGTGCTCATCGATCCAGCCCTCTATCCGATCGAATGGATGGATGGCTGCTCCGGAGCTCCTTGGATCTCGGACCGCGTGGACGGACGGTTCTACGGCCAGGACTACACGTTCCGCAAGGTGGTGGTCCTCCCTCCGGGCAACTGGAAGGCTTCAGCGCAGGTCATGAGCGATGACTGGTACGTCTTCCGGTTGGGCGGCCAGGCGGACCAGCCCTGCCCGGACCCCTGGTGCTACGAGCGTTGCACCACCTTCCAGTACGAGAACATTCCCGGCGGCCCCGTGACGATCGAGATCGAGGACGTCGACACGGGGGCCTGGTACTACGGCGTGAACTACAACGTCTGCTTCACGCCGATGTGAACCGGCCGGCACCGACAAGACCTTGAAAAGCCCCCTCCCGGGGGCTTTTTCATTGGGACATCTCCCCCTGCTCCCGAATTGAATCCCGGGGAGTTTGCCCATATAGTATGAGGGTTCCGTCAGGGTCTCATACTCCCGTTCCCGGCAGGTGTCCCATGAAGAGAATCCTTTCCATCCTCGTCATCCTGGGCGTAACGATCCTTCTGTTCCCGGCTTGTGCCCGGAGGGTGTCCAGTCCCACCAATGGGGTGCAGACCTATCCCGCGGACGCCGAGACGACGCGCCGGGCTTACCGCCCGGCGGCGCCCCAGCTGACCGAATCCGAGGTGACCGGTGTTTTGCAGAAGGTGCTGGATGAGCTTCCGGGGGATCTCGTCCAGTTCGCCCCCCCCACCGTCCTGACCCAGGGCGAGGCCGT
Organism: uncultured bacterium; assembly: GCA_964529445.1. GTDB lineage: Bacteria > Oederibacteriota > Muellerivitia > Muellerivitales > Muellerivitaceae > CAZGWJ01. Next base: position 9,227 of record CAZGWJ010000087.1, on the reverse strand, counting down.
TCGCATCGAGGCGCGCATGGCCCGTCCTCTCCTGGAGGATGTGAACAAGGCGTTGCTCACGAAGGGCTGGAAAGTGGACGCTCTCGTGGGGGCGCACCTTTCAGGCGATCGGTTCGAGTTCCACAACCTGGGTCCCGAGGACCAGATGGTGGGGAGCCAGGAGATCACGGTCTGGGCCTGGGACGCGAAACCCCTCGCCGCCGGGGAGCAGATCCTCCGGTTGAACACGACGTTCCGGGTGGTGACCGCCTCGGGCGCCCAGTTCAAGGCCCTGCCGGTCATGGACCGCCGCGTCTCGGTGGTCGAGCGGAAGACCGGCGGGTTCCTCAAATTCCTCCAGAGCTATTGGGCGTGGATCCTCGGTGTGGTGCTGGTGGCCGGCATCGTGGCCATCCTCGTCATCGAGCCGTCCAACAAGCCCGCCAAAAAGGGCTGAAGCCGATCGTCCAGCAAGTCCCGAGCCCGGAGGCCGCGAGGCCCCGGGCTCGTTTCGTTGAGAACCGTTCCGACAAGGAGAGCCCATGAGAGCCCTGAAGATCCTGACCCTGCTGTCGGCGGCTGTCCTCCTGATGGGGGCGGCACCCGCCCGGACCGCGAAACCCGCGTCGGCGAAAGAAAAGCCCGTCCCCGCGGGCGAGGACGTGCTCTCGGGCGATGCGGCCCTGAAGGCCCTGCAGATCGGAGGCAGCGCCGAGGACAAGGGGAAAGCCGAGATCGTCACCCTGTCGGGCGAGCCCTACGCGAAGGCCCTCCGCATGACCACCCTGGAACTCTGCTCCAAGATCTGGGACGTCCAGGTGAACACCAAGCTCCCGGGGAACTTCAACTCGGGCGACGTGATGCTCATGACGTTCGCCGTCCGATCCGTCACGGGCGGGGCCGAGACCGCCGAGGGGCGCACCCAGTTCGTCTTCGAGAAGGCTTCCGAGCCCTGGACCAAGTCGTCCGAGACGGACGTGATCGCCCCCAGAACCTGGAAGACTTATTCCATCCCTTTCAAGGTGGTGGGTTCCTACGGGCCCGATGAAAGCCACATCAACTTCCGCATGGGCTACGCCCCGCAGGTCATCGAGCTGGCTGATGTGAAATTCCAGCGTTTCGGGCCGGGGGTCGACATTGCCGACCTTCCCCGGACGCGGATGACCTACAAGGGCCGGGAGGCGGAGGCCTCCTGGCGCAAGGAGGCCCTCGCGCGAATCCAGAAGGTCCGCAAGTCCTCCCTGAGCGTGGAGGTGAAGGACGCCGCCGGCAAGCCGCTGGCCGGTGCGTCGGTCGCGGTTTCCATGACCCGCTCGGCCTTCCGATGGGGCACGGCCGTGCAGGCCAAGCGGATCTTCGGATTCGACATGGACCCCCAACGCTACAAGGCGGAGATCCCCAAGCACTTCAACGCCATCGTGTTCGAGAACGACCTGAAGTGGCCGTTCTGGGAGGAGGGGCTGAAACCCGACAACGGCTGGGACAAGCGTTGGGTGGACGAGGCCATGGACTGGGCCGAGAAGAACGGCCTGTCGGTGAAGGGGCATTGCCTGGTGTGGCCCGGGTACCGCAACCTGCCGGCGCGCATGAGGGAGTACGGCAAGGGGGACTGCGCGAAGGTGCAGGAGGAATGCCTGAAGCACATCGCCTCCATCCTGCCGGTGTACGGCGACCGCATCGGCGAATGGGACGTCATGAACGAATCGGTGCATGAGAAGGACCTGCAGAACCTCTGCGGCCGCGAGATCATGGTCGAGTGGTTCAAGAAGGCCCGCACGATCGCCCCGAACACCAAGCTCTACATCAACGAATACGCCATCTTCTCGGGCGGCGGCGCCGACCTGGGCGCCCAGAACGAATACGAGCAGGAGATCGCCTGGCTCCTGGAGAAGGGCGCGCCCATCGACGGGATCGGCATCCAGAGCCACCTGGGGCAGTCCCTGACCGAGCCGGAGCGCATCCTCGAGCTTCTCGACCGCTTCGGCAAGTTCGGCAAGGAGATCTCGGTGACCGAGTTCGACCTCGATACGCAGGGCGACGAGGACCTGGGTTACGAGTACATGAGGGACTACCTCATCGCCTTCTACTCGCACCCCTCCGCGGTGGGCCTTTACATGTGGGGCTTCTGGGACGGGGCACAATGGATGAAGATGGGGCCCCTCTATCACACGGATTGGAAGCTGAAGGGATCGGGCCGTGCCTGGAAGGAGATGGTGGAGAAGGAATGGCGCACCGTGGCGGCCGGGATGACCTCGGGCTCGGGGCGGTATTCCACGCGGGCGTTCCACGGCGATTACGTCGTAACGGCCTCGTTCGGTGGCAAGAAGAAAACCGTGAAGACGTCGCTTCCGCCCGCCGGAAAGAGCATCCAGATCACGCTGAAGTGAGGAGCGAGCAGTGGGCCCGTTCGACTCCTTTCAGTCGCTCAGGGCGCGGCCCATCGACACGGTACAAATAGTTTATTGTTGCTCAGGGCAGGGTCTGGCGACTGGGACGCCGCGGAGTGGGAAGTTGACGACTCGATAGTTGTCATTGCGAGCCCCAGCGCCGATCGGCTTGATTTGGGGCGTGGCAATCTCAGGTTGTTCGCCTTGTCTTGGGGCCCGGGTTTTTCCGGGCCCTTTTCTTTTTCCTCGGGGGCTTCGGTAAAAACGGCGCCCTTGGCGGCTCCCCGTCCCTTGTGACCCGATATCCCTCGAATTTTTCCATCACACAATGAGGCCCCGATTCGACGAACCTCTCCTTGTCGAGCCTTCCGTGCCCTTTCATCCATGTTTCGACCTGTTGTGCTTCCTTCTTCGACAAGGCCGGGATCGTCAACAGGACCTTCCGGGGCGGGTGCATGCGCGTGTACTTGGCGCCGCGTCCGGTGGCATGGGCCTTGAAGCGCTTGGCGAGGTCGTTCGTGACCCCCGTGTAGTAGGAACCGTCGTCGCATTCGAGGACGTACACGAGCCAAGGGGAGCCTTGCGGGGCTGGAGTTTTCGGGTTCAACGGACGATTGGAGGAGGTGTCGGGTTATGCGGAGTACGCAGGGTCTTGATCAGCGAAAAGGGAAGACCCGCAAGGCCCAGGATCCCGATCAGGAGGAAGGGAAGACCGACCCAGAGGAAGGCGTTGCGGAAGGTGAACGAACCCTCGAAGGAGGAGCGGGTCGGGTCGCGAATAAAGCCGTTGATGGCCTCCAGTGTGGCCCGTTTTTCCCCGGCGTTCAGGTTGGACGAAACCTCCAGGAGTGGCACTGTCCCACCGGAATGGACGAGCACGACCCGGGTGGTGGTCCTCTTGCGACCCTTGCGGCGGGTTGTATGCCTGGACATCTCGGCCCGCTGTACGTTGTCGATGTGATGGGCGAAATGCAGGAGGCCGAGGAAGTAGCCGCTTTCGTAATCGAAGGTGGCGGTGCCGGTGTTGTCCTTTTCGGCGCGAATATCCAGGGTCTGGTTTCCCGCGAACACGAAGGCCCCCCCGAAGAGGAGGCAGAACAGGACAGCCATGAGGGGTTTGAGGAAGGATTCGACCAGAGGGGATTTCGGGGTTCCCGTTGCCGGCAATGCGGCCGAACCGGAGGCCCCAGGGGTGATGACAAGTCGGGAGCTTTCCATGCCGGCATTATAGGCGGGAACGGGTCCCGAAGGGCGGCGGGGGCATTCCGGGCCCTGAAAAGCCACGCAAAACGGGGAGAAAGAGAATCCCATCACACTTGCGGCAATAAAACTCTTTTATGTAAGATATCGCCCCTGTTGTCATGGGCGCCTGTAGCTCAATGGATAGAGCATTTGGCTACGGACCAAAGGGTTGGGGGTTCGAGTCCCTCCAGGCGCACCATCTTTCGGCCGCGGAGCGGTCGAAAGGGAGCAATGGAACAATAGAGAATCGACATTCCCATTGCGGTCTATTCTCCATTTTCGATTGTTCAAGAGGCCGTCGTGGACCACGAACGCTTCATGCGCGAAGCCCTGAAGGAGGCGGCCAAGGCCGCCGAAAAGGGTGAAGTCCCCGTCGGGGCCGTTGTCGTCAAGGATGGCCGCATTGTGGGCCGCGGGCACAACATGACCGAGGGGAAGAAAAGCGCCCTCCTTCACGCCGAGATGGTGGCCTTGGGCAAGGCGAGCACGCGCCTGGAAAGCTGGCGGCTCGTGGGATGCGACCTGTACGTGACGCTGGAACCCTGCACCATGTGCGCCGGGGCCATCGTCCTGTCCAGGATCCGGAACTTGGTGTATGGCACGATGGACCCGAAGGCCGGCGCGGTTCACAGCACGGCGCGGGTGACCGAGAATCCGAAGCTTAACCATCGGGTGCAGATCCTGGCGGGCGTCTTGAAGGAAGAGTGCTCGACCCTCCTGAGCGCGTTCTTCAAGGAACTGCGCCGCAAGGGGCGGCCTTAGGCGGAAAAGTGGGGATGTAGCTCAGTTGGGAGAGCGCCTCGTTCGCAACGAGGAGGTCGGCGGTTCGATCCCGCTCATCTCCACCATTTTTTGTGATGTTCGATGACCAATTCGGAGGACTCTCGGCCACTCAACATCATGAATATTGTTATTTTTCCCGAGTGGAGAGGTGGCCGAGTGGTCTAAGGCGCACGACTGGAAATCGTGTGAGCCCCAAAAGGGTTCCGAGGGTTCGAATCCCTCCCTCTCCGCCATTCGACATGAAATTGCAAATTTCTGTCGGATGCTCATGGCAGGCCATTTGAACTACAAATAGAAAAGGATTCGAACCCGTAGGGTTCCGACAGTCTGCGACGGGGCCTCCAGCCCCGGAGCAAGCTTTGACTGCGTCGTTCACCAGGAGGGGAACGACCATCCCTCCCTCTCCGCCATTCGACATGACAGCTGGACATTTGTTTTAAGGTAGCTCATGGCAGGCCATTCGACATGACAGTTGGACATTTGTTTTAAGGTAGCTCATGGCAGGCCCTTTGAACGACAAGATGGGCTCGCACTGCTCAAGGCCAGCCCTGAGCAAGCCGAGGAACGAGGCGCGTCGAAGGGCAGGCCATTTGAACTACAAATAGAAAAGGATTCGAACCCGTAGGGTTCCGACAGTCTGCGACGAGACGGATCCGTCGTGTCCGTGCCTTCGGATATCGTCTTTTGAGGGATTACAAGCCCGGTTTCGGTATTCCAATCGTTCCCCCGGTCGTGGATAATGACGCCTTCGTAAAGGTCCCGGCGTGGAAGTCAGGTCCCATGCGACGGGAAGGCCCCAACCCCGCCAGGTCCGGAAGGAAGCAACGGTAAGGCCCCCTCCCGGTTGTCGTGGGTCCCCTGGCTTCCACGGCGGGACCAACCGAACCGCGTCTGGAGCATTTCATGTCACCGCAGGTCATGGCCCTCAAATGGCGTCCCCAGACCTTTGCCGACCTCGTGGGGCAGGAGCACGTCACGAAGACGCTCCAGAATGCCATCCTTAACGGCCGCCTGGCGCACGCCTATATTTTCGCCGGTCCCCGCGGCGTTGGGAAGACCACTACCGCACGCCTCTTCGCCAAGGCGCTCAACTGCCGTTCCCCGAAGGACACCGAGCCCTGCAACGCCTGCGACGTGTGCCAGGAGGTGAGCCAGGGGTCCGCCATGGACGTCATCGAGATCGATGCCGCGTCCGTCAACGGCATCGACGGCATCCGCGAGCTCCAGACCCAGGTGGGAACCTTCCCCCTGAAGGGGAAATACAAGGTCTACATCTTCGACGAGGCTCACCGGATCTCCAAGCCCGCCTTCGACGCCTTCCTGAAGACCCTCGAGGAGCCGCCCGCGCACGTCGTGTTCATCCTGGCCTCCACCGAGATCCACAACATCCCCGTCACCGTCCAGTCGCGTTGCCAGCGTTTCGAATTCCGGAGCATGGGCCTCGACACCCTGTTGGCGCAGTTGAAGCGCATCGCCCAGGCCGAGGGCCTGACCGTGGACGAGAAGGCCCTCTACCTCGTCGCGCGGACGGCGGGAGGCAGTATGCGCGACGCCCAGCGCACGCTCGACCAGGTCGTGGCCTTCTGCGGGAAGGACGTGACCCTGAAGCACGTGCGGGACGTGCTCGGCGCCGTGGAGACCGAGGTCCTGCTGTCCGTGGCCGCGTCGGTCCTATCGGACGACGCCGCGGGGGCCCTGTCCGCCGTCCGAAAGGCGGCGGATTCGGGCCGCGACCTGGAACAGTTCTATCGCGGGCTCCTCGAAATATTCCGCCACCTGGCGGTGGCGCGGGCCTTTCCCCGTTCGGCCGGGGAGGTCATCCCCCTGTCCGCCGAGGAAACGGCCCGCATCGTGGAACTCTCCGCCCAGGCCGACGACGCATATTTCCTCTCCGCCCTGCGCCTGCTCATCGAACAGGAGCACGCGTTGAGGCATTCCTCCTTCCCGCAGGTGGTTCTCGAGACCCTGGTGATGGAACTCTCCCGTCTTCGTAGCCTGGTCGATGTCGACGAGGCATTGGCCTCCTCCGGAGGAACCCTTCCGCGCTATGCGCCCCCCCCGCGCCGGGTGGCCACCGTGGGCGAAGACCCCGCTCCGGCGTCCCCGGAAACAGCACCACCCGCCGCCCCGGCCGCCGGCCCGAAAGCGGACGCCGTTCCTTCATCCCCGGACCCGTCGTCCGGGCGGCAGGATGAAGCTCCCCCGTTGCCGGCTCCCGAGGAACCCGGCGAGCCCGTGCTGGCCGTCTCCGAGATCTCGGAGGCGGTCCCCGCCGATGCGCCTCCCGAACTGTCGAAGGTGAAGTCCTGTTGGAGCGAATTCCTCGAGAAGGTCCGGGCCGCGAACCGGGCCCTTCACGGCGTCATGCTGGATACCCGTCCCGGCTCCTGGAACGACGGGAATCTCACGCTCGTGTGCAAGGGGGCCTTCCACCGCGATCAGGTCGAGAAGGAGGAGAACCGGAAGACGTTGGAGGTCCTTCTCGAACAATCGGCGGGTTTCCGGTCTTCCATCCGGGCCGCCTTGGCGGACGAGGCTTCCGCTCCCCGGGTTCAGCGCGGGCCTGGCGGCCTTCTGAAACCCATGGGAGGCGGGAAGCCGGACCTGCAGGAGATCAGCAGGCAGGAACCCTTCGTTGACGCCGTCGTGAAGCTCTTCAACGGCAAGGTCGTCGACGTGAAGCGCAGCCACCCAAAGGGCGGCTGACGCAAATAGAGAATGGGAAATCGAAAAGAGAAAATACCGACGTTGCAGGAGCGGGGATGCCATGTCCTTGTTTTCTAATTTCCATTTTCGATTTTTGGTTTTCGATTTGCTCACGGTGTTTACACCGTGAGCGAGTATCCGGCGAGTTTCGAGCGCCTTATCCACGAACTAGGCAAGTTGCCCGGCGTGGGTCCGCGCTCGGCCGTGCGGATGGCCTTCCACCTGTTGAAACGGTCCCCGGAGGACGTGCGGGTCTTTTCGTCCGCACTCCTGGACGCGAGGAGTCGTTGTCGACCCTGCCGGGAGTGCTTCAACCTGACGGAGCAGGATATTTGCTCCATCTGCTCCTCGGGACGGCGCGATCCTTCGATGATCCTGGTGGTGGAGGACGCTTCGGACGTGGCGGCGTTCGAGCGTACGCACGAGTATCGCGGCCTTTACCACGTGCTGGGCGGCACCCTCTCCCCCCTCGAGGGGCGCGGACCGCAGGAACTGAACCTCGATGCCCTGCTTTTGCGCGCGGGAAAGATGCCCTCCCTGAAGGAGGTCATCGTGGCCACGGACCCGACGGTGGAAGGCGATTCGACGGGGTTCTACATCCAGCAGTTGTTGCAGGGCACGCCGGTGAAGGTGACGAGGCTGGGCCGCGGTCTGCCCTCGGGTGCCGACGTGGAGTATGCCGACGAGACGACCCTCCTCAGGGCTTTGGAGGGAAGACGGGAACTCTGAATCCCCCATTTCCCCTCTCCCTTGACGGGAGAGGGCCGAGCCATCCGAGGCTACAAGCCGAGAATGAAGGTGGCTCGCACAGATCCATCAGGATCTGCGAAGGGTGAGGGTGGAAGTGATTTGCGGATCATAGTTACATAACAAAGGAGAAAAGATGAAACGCACCCAGTCGGTTCTGCTGTTCGTCGCCCTGCTGGTCCTGTCCCTTTCGGGCTGCGGGGACCTGAATACGGACAAGGCGAAGGTGAGTTATGCCATCGGGCAGGACATCGGAAGAAGCATCGCCCAGTTCAAGGAACAGATCGACCTAGGCGCCTTGAAGCAGGGGCTGGAGGATACCCTGGCGGAGCGGGAGCCCAAGCTCGATCCCGTGGAGGGTCGGCGTGTCCTGCAGGAGTTCCAGAAGAACGCCATGGCCCTGATGACCGAGAAGAGCAAGGCCGACGGCGAGCGGAACCTGAAGGAGGGTAAGGAGTTCCTCGCGAAGAACGCCCAAATGCCGGGCGTTACAGTCACGAAGAGCGGCCTCCAAACCATGACCCTCACTCCGGGGACGGGCGCAAGCCCGAAGGCCACGGACACCGTGAAGGTCCATTACCGCGGGACGCTCCTGGACGGACGCGAGTTCGACTCCTCCTATCAGCGGGGCGAGCCGGCCGTGTTCGCGGTGAACCAGGTCATCAAGGGGTGGACGGAGGGTCTTCAGCTCATGAAGGTGGGCGGCAAGTACAAGCTTTTCGTGCCCCCGGACATCGCCTACGGTGAGCGCGGCGCGGGCAACATGATCGGCCCCAATGCCACGCTCATCTTCGAGGTGGAACTGCTCGGCATCGAGAAGGGCGCCCCGAAGCCGGCGGTGCGACTCCAATAGTCCCGTGCCGCGTCCTTTCCTGCTCGCGATCGCGTTGGGCCTTGCGGTCCAGGGGTGCGCTTGCCCTTGCCGGATCCAGCCGCAATACGTCTTCGATTGCGGGGGCGGCCGCATTGCGAGCGTCGAATACCGCCGGAAGGCGGACCTGATGCTCCTGGAGTACGCGGGGGAGGTCTTCCGCCTCCCCCGCGCCGTTTCCGCCTCGGGGGCCCGTTATTCCGACGGGCATATGACCTTCTGGGAGAAGGGCGGGACCGCCTTCCTGGAGAGGGACGGACAGGTCATCGAGAGCAAGTGCGTGCTCCGGGTGGAAGAACAGCCGTGAAATGGGGCGTTTGAGAGCCGGCGAATCCTTGACATTTCAGCACCCGGAAATAGACTAATCCCCCTGTATCGGTCACCCGAAGGGGCCCGAAGAAGGTCAATCGAATCGTTCGTATCACCAGGAAACAAGTTCCCCGGTAGCTCAATGGTGGAGCATCCGACTGTTAATCGGAGGGTTGTTGGTTCGAGTCCAACCCGGGGAGCCA
>CAZGWJ010000086.1:0-11280 GCA_964529445.1 uncultured bacterium | reverse complement strand
AACAGGACCATGCCGAAGAATGTGAGGAAGATAAGCGAGAGGAGCTTCTCGGTGATGGGAACACCGACCAGTTGAACGGAGTAGAAATACTTGAGAGCCTGGACAAAGAGCAGGAAGAGGCCGCCGAGAAAAAGGAACCCGATGACCAACCCGAGAAGGAACTTGACCCAGAGTCCGGCCCCGCCCCTCCTGAAGGCGTTGAAGGACCGCCGGACCTGCACTCCCATCAACCCCGCCAGTTCGTTCATCGACCAACTCCGTAAAACGAGCCCAATATCAATCCAACGCGAAGCCGCGAAGCCGCAAAGAACGGCGGCCTTGGAATGTGGCCTTTTCTCCATCTCCCGTTCGAGGGAGAGAGCGGGGAGAAGGCGCCTTCGTGATCCATCATAAAACTCCGCCGTTCTTCGCGGCTTCGCATTGGATGTGAGTATTCCATTTGCATCTGATTAAAAGTCTTTTAAAAGCTGCTCGACCTCGTAGCCGCCGGTGAGTTCCAGGAAGAGCGTTTCCAGGTCCCCTTCATTCCGGCGGACCTTCTCCCGCAATTGCGGCATCGTGCCTTCCGCGATCAGGCGTCCATGCAAGAGGATGCCGATGCGGTTGCACAGTTTCTCGGCGATCTCCAGCGTATGGGTCGAAAGAAGGAGCGTGGTCCCCTTCCTGGACAGGCGCTGGAATAACTCCTTCACCAGCTTCGCCGACTGGGGGTCCAATCCCACCATGGGTTCATCAATGACAAGGACCCGGGGATTGGGCAGGAGTGCCCCGCTCATGACGACCTTCTGCTTCATCCCATGGGAGAATCCCTCAAGAAGCTCGTCCTTCCAGGGGATGAGTCCGAAGAGTTCCAGGTATTCCATGGCCCGCCGCTCTGAATCCTTGGGGTCCAGGCGATAGAGTCCGGCAATGAAGCGGAGGAATTCCAGGGGGGTCAGTTTCTCGTAGAGGTAGGGACGATCAGGAATGAGTGCGGTGATCCGCTTGGCCTGCAGGGATTCCTTCACGACGTCAAACCCGGCAATCCGGGCGCTTCCCGATGTGGGAAGGAGCAGTCCGGTCAGGATCTTGATGGTAGTGGTCTTTCCGGCGCCGTTGGGCCCGAGGAAACCGTAGATCTCTCCCTCCTCCACCCGAAGGCTGAGGTCATCCACGGCGGTCAGGGATCCGTAAGTTTTACCCAGATGGCTGATCTCGATCATGTCGGAATGGTATCCTAAAGACTGTCGGTTTTCCCATCGGGGATGTCAAAAAGTCTTGGATAAATCCTTATAAATAAAGCTTATCTTTGCAAGCCGTTTATGCAAACTTCGTTGACAAAATAGGGGGGTGGCGCGATAATCCTCTTCCGTTGTCTGCATCCCTATTCATGACAATACTCCTCGCAGACGGCGTCCTAACCATACCCCGATACGCCCGAGGAGCCGATTCATGAAACAGAAATGGTCGAAGGACCGGATCATCGAAACCATCAAGGACCTCCATCGCCAGGGAGTCGATATTTCGGCCAGTAATATCTCCAAAAATTACATTCCCCTCTTCACCGCCTCCTGCTCCCGCCGTTACTTTTCAAGCTGGGGCAACGCCGTAAAAGCCGCGGGCATCGACTATGACCAGATCCTCGAGGTGGGCAAGGCCCGCCGCCGAAAGAAACTCACCAAGTGGTCCAAGGACGGGGTCCTCGATCAAATCCGCCTCGCCGGCACCAAGAACCTCTTGATCACCTATCGCGAGCGCTTATCGCTTTATTCGGCCGCCCGCCGCGAATTCGGGAGCTGGAAACAAGCTGTCGAAGCCGCCGGGTTCCGGCTCACCAAGGGTTCCCACAAGAATTCTAACCAAATCTTCCCCAAGGAAGAGGCCACCCAGGCCCAGCAACCCGTGGGAGCCGGTTCCTCCTCATAATCCCAACAAGCATAAACCCCTTTCTCTTGGCGAGGGAGGGGCTTTTTTATGACCGCTGATTTGTCACATCATCGGACTGGATATCGTTTTTCGGCGGGATGCTCTTCCTTCGTATCGCTCATCAAATCGCCCCTTCAACTTCCGACAATCAACGGATGATCATGACCTTCTTGGTCACCGATTTCCCCACTGCCGAGATCGTCACCATGTAGGTCCCGCTGGCCACGGGGGCCTGGGAGAGGTTCACCGCCCCCCAGGCGATTTCGTTCTCCCCGATCCGGGTCGCGCCCGCAGGGATCACCGTAGACCATACCTGCTGTCCCATGAGATCGAAGATCTGCACCGTCACATCGACGGGGGCTTCCAGGGTGAACTTGATCCTCGTCCTACCCTTGCTCGGGTTGGGATAAGCCAGGGTCGTATCGGAGGAGAGCGGAGCCCCGACCGGGGCCGCGGTCGGTGTGGGAACGGGAACATCCCGCAGGAGGACTCTCAGCGAGTTCGAACGCATATGGCTCACCACCACGTCGACAGTGCCATCCCTGTTCACGTCGATCACGGCTACTTCGATGGGCCCCAGGTTCGTTTCCTTGTCATCCGCCACCTTCGGGGTCGAATCCAGGATATAGTTCCCCGCCGACTCGGCTTTGAAGATGGCCAGGGAATCGGAATCGCGATTGGCCACCACGCATTCCAACACACCATCCCCGTCGAGGTCCCCCGTCGCCATCCCGTTGCAACGGTTGCCACCCGTAGAGACCACCGGTTTGGCCGCAAGCGTTCCATCCGGGCCTTGCATGAAGACCGCCAGGGTGTTCGCGATGAAATTGCAAGCGGCAATGTCGGCACGACCGTCCCCATCGAGGTCGACCGCCGCCAGGTCGGCCGGTTCGGACCCGGCGGGCACGCTAAGCGAGGAGGTGACTACCGCTTTCGAGAGGTCGAATTCGGCCAGGTCCGCAGGAAGCGAGATGATGTCCAGCTTCTGGGCATCGATGCAAGCGGCGATGACCTCCTTCACCCCGTCACCGTTCACGTCGCCGATCGCGACCTGGACCGGCCCCGCGTTCACGGGGATGTCGATGCGCCCCTTCAGCTTGCCGTTGTCATCAGCCGCAAGGAGGGACACCTTATTCGTCGAGAAGTTGGCGACCGCGACCACCACCGGCCACCCCGCCTTCAAGGAACCTGCCGCTAAGCCGACCGGCTTGTCGAAACGTGGATTCTCCTCGATGAGGTGCAGTTTCCCGTTGTTCCATGTGTAGGTCTGGAGCTTTCCGGCGTCATAGGTGGTGACCAGGACCTCGGCCCCGCCCTGGCCGTCGAGATCGACGACCGCAACGCCCCGGGGAGAGAAGTTCGTGTGCACCGTATCCTTGAGGACAAGCCCCGAGGCGGAGGGCGAGAACAACTGGAGAGTGCAGGTCTGGGGGTTCAGGACGGTCTGGGGCGTATCGTGCCCGATGAAGGTGGGAGCGCCGAAGTTGGCGACCAAAAGGTCGGGGACCCCGTCACCCGTCACGTCCCCGACGGCAATGCCGCGCGGATTCACTCCGCACTCGACGGTCGAGAAGGACTTGAAGACCAGCGACGCCGCCCAAACAACGGACGCAACCAGGAATAGAACCGCGAAAAGGATGGTCGATTTCTTCATGACAGCCTCCGGTCATTATTGAACTCTTATTGTACCGCTTGTCATTTCACCGTCAACGAAGGTCCTTTTCGGGCAGGAAATCCACGTAATCCAGGGCGGCCATTTCCCCGTTATCGGGCGTCCCCTCGATCCGGACCTCATCCCCCGCCTTCAAGTACACCCCCCGGACCCATCGCCGGGTCGAGGAATGGGCGTTCACCCCGCCGGTCGGAAGGTCGTCGTCAGCCACCCACTCGTCCACCTTCTTTCCACGCACGAAAAGACGGTAATGGGCTTTCCCGTTGTTCTGATCGAAATACTGCACCCCCAGGGTATATCGGCCGCCCCTCCCGTCGAAGCGGAACCAAGCCCGCGCAGGCCGGTCCAGATCGATGCACCTCACGGCCCGGGCGCGGGAGCAGCCCTCCCAGGGTACCGTGTCAGTGACCTCGTAGTTCTCCAGTTCCATCGACTCCGCCTCGACCCGGCCTTCCCAGTTTCCCACCCGCCCTTTCGCGTCATCGATGCCGGAGGTCCTATGGAACCACTGGCACACGGCATCCCGCCAGACCACTGCATGTCCGGCCTGGTACTCCAGTTTCCCCAGGACCTCCCGGTATCGGCGGTCGTCCACCTTACCCCGGAGGGATTTCCAAGATTCCACGAACCCCGCCGCCTTATCCGCGCCGTCAAAATGGCAATCGTAGAGGTGCTGGATCACCGTTTTTCCGGACTTCAACTTGTGTGTGTAGGGCACATGGTGCATGAAGAGGAGAAGCTCATCGGGACAGGTCTTCAACGATTCGTACACCCTCGCCACCGGAGGACGATACTGGCCGATGAATCCCGTTCCGGTCCTCACGGTACGGTCCATGCCGGTGCCCTCCCCGTCGGAGCGGTGCCACTGCCCCCATCCGTTTCTCTCGGACGCTTCGACAGCTGGGCCGTAATGATTCCCCGTGATTTCCGTCAGGGTCTGGAGCCCCAAGGGGCCCGTATAGTCCTCGTAGACGCGCCAAGAGGCCAGGTTCACGGAAGTCAGGGTGTCCACGACAGCCGGGTCGTGGCCCCAGGTGAGACGCACCCATTCGTCGGAGATCTCCCGGCTCGCGAGATCGGGGTTCCAAGCCAGCCGCCCGAACGCGTAAAGGTTGGCCTGGGATAGAGGGTGCCGGAACCAATTCACGTCCCTGCCCGGGTTGGAAACCCCCACGAAGCCGCCGGTGGGTCGCTTGAAGACCCGCCCCGCGACCAGCGCCTTGACCGGAGTGCCGTCACCCCTGGCATGCAGGTCGAAATCCAGCACCTCCTTCCACATGGGCGCGAGGAAGACATGATGCCGGGCCTGTCCGAAGTATTCCTGAGTGATCTGCAATTCGACGGCCTGGTTCGTGCGCGCCAGCGCCCCGAAGAGCGGGGAAGCGGGCTCCCGAACCTGGAAATCGATGGGACCGTGCTTGATCTGGATGAGCACATTGTCGTCGAACTTGCCGTCCAGGGGCTTGAAATTGTCGGAGGAGGCCTTGGCCCGGTCGTTCTTGAGGTTCCTCCAATCCATGTGATGGTCGTAAACGAAACCCCTGTAGAAGAGCAGGCCCCCGTGGGGTTTCAAGGCCCGCGCAATGACATTGGCCGCGTCAGCGTGGGTCCTCCTGTAGGCGGAAGGCCCCAGACGTCCTTCCGAATCGGCCTTCAGGACGAATCCCGCGAGGTCCGGAACGGCGTCGTAGAGAGCGTCCACGCGATCCCTCCACCATTGGGCTACTCGAGGATCGAGGGGGTCGAAGGTGGGAAGATCCCCGCCCGACTTGGGATGCGAGAAGTCGATGGAGACCGCGATCCGCACGCCCCAGCGGCGATAGACCGCCGCGAGGCGCGCCAGCCCTGGAAGGTATTCAGGGGAAAAGGCCCTTCGGTCGGCGTTCACGTTGTTGACCGCGCAACCGTTGATTCCCAGGGAAGCGAGCATCCGTGCGTAGTCCTCGACCCTGGAAAGGTCCTTCCTCACCTCCCCGTTCTCGAAAGCCAGGGAGGGACCGCCATAACCCCGCTCGATGGTCCCGTTCAGGTTGTCCCAATGGTTGACCCAGCGCACCGGAGCGTAGGGGGATTCGGTGATATCCATGTTCAGGATCTCCTGCCGGAGTCCCATGCGTCGGAGCAGGGCGAATGCGCCGTAGAGAAGCCCCCGTTCATCCGCACCGGCCACGGCCAAGTGGTGGACGCCTCCCTTCTCGACCCAAAAAAGGCGGAATCCCTCGGCCGCTATGGGTGATCCGTGCGGGATGACGACGCCGGCGCCCTTCAACTCTTCGAAGGTGCCCAGCAGGATCGCCGGACGCCCGGGAACGGTTTTTGCCCTGGCCAGGGAGCGTCCCAGCATTGCCTTCACGGCGCGCGAAAGCTCCGAGAACGCCGAGGCGTGCAGGGGGGAATCCCCGAGCGTCACGACCAAGCCCGGCAAGACGTCGATGTCCGACTTCGCGACCTTGTCCCGGATGGGGCGATAACGCAGCCACGCCTCGTAGCCGGTCTCGTCGGGCGGAACGGACATCGCACCGGAAAGGAACGGGAACAGGACGCTCAACATGGCCGTCCACAGGAACCGGGTTCGCATCCGCTCCTCCTTGTTATTGACCGCTTCACGTTGGCTCCCTGTCGCTTCGAGCTGAAGAGGAACCGAGTGTTCGGGGATGTCTCCACCGTCGCTCCGCGTCCCCGGGGTCGACGCAACACGCACGTCCTCCGTCAAAGGAACGGCGAGAACAACTTGGCCAAGCGGTTGCGTACGCGGATCCAGAGCGGCTGGCCATCCATCTCGGCCAGGGTCAGTATCCGGGAGCGCCGCTTAACCGATGCAAAGTGCGAATCCAGGCGTCCAGCGAACCCCGGCTCGTACACCTCGACGTTGAACTCGAAATTGAGCCTCAACGAGCGGTTGTCCATGTTCGCCGAACCCACGAGGGTGTAGAGACCGTCCGCCACCAGGAGCTTGCTGTGGTTGAAGGGCGACGGTTGCTCATAGAACTTCACGCCCTTCTGGAGCATCTCCCAGAGACAGGCCCGGGATGCCCAGTCCACGGCCCGGTGGTTGTTGCGGGACGGAAGAATGATCTCGACCCGAACTCCCCTCAACGCGGCTGTATTCAACGCCGCCACCAGTTCGCGCGTGGGAACGAAGTAGGGCGTCATGATGCGCACGCTTTTCCTCGCCCAGGACAGGACACCTAAAAGGATCCAGGTGAGCTTCTCGAAATCCTCGTTGGGACCGTCGGCGAGGGCGCGGCAAACGGCCCGACCGGGAAGGCGGCCGACCGGATAGGGGTCCAGATCCATGATCTCACCTGTCGCGAAATGCCAGTCCTCGATGAAGACTTCCTGGAACTCGTCCAGGATGGGGCCTTCGAACCGGAAATGCAGGTCCTGCACCCGGTCAGCAGTCGGCGGGAGATCCACGAGGTGACGGTCCCCGATGTTCATGCCGCCCGTGAACCCGACACGGCCGTCCACCACGAGAATCTTCCGGTGGTTTCGAAGGTTGAGATGAAGACCGCTGGGAAGGGGCCGTATGGGCAGGAACCACGCAAAGGGGAGCTTCGCCTTCTTCAGGCGCCGGCCGATCCCGCCGACGGCTTGCGCCCCGCCCAGGCCATCCACGAGCACCCGGACCGTCACGCCGCGGTCCCGGGCGGCCCGGAGGGCCTCCACGAACTCACGACCGATGCCGTCGTCGTCGAAGAGATAGGTGGCCAGGAACACGAAGGTCTTTGCGTTGCGGATGGAATCGATCATCTGCGGGTAAGCATCCTCGCCGTTGCGCAAGATCCGGATGCGGTTCCCTATCATCAGTGGCCGTCTCGTCACGCGTTCGCTCATCGGGATGAGGGCGGCTAACGCGCGACGGGCCCGGTGACGGCGCGGAAGGATGTGCTGTTCCCGATGTCGCCGATTTTCCCGTTCCTGGCGCCAATATCCTCGGCTCCTGAACTCCCGGGCCCGAGTGCGAACCCGGTTGACCCCGAGAAGCCAGTAGAGGAGAGCGCCGACACCCGAAAACAGGAAACAACCAACGACCCACATGAGCGCCGCCCGGGAATCCCTCTTGTTCAGGAGGGCATGCAATGCGGACAGGGCCATGAAGAGGAAGAGAAGCGCCTCGAGCTGGATCGCAAAGGACGGGAAGTTCATGTCCTGATTATAGGCGCAACGAAGGCGGGTGGCGACGTGGAAGCGGCCCCTTCCGGACGGAACCGCCGGACCCTAATGGGCCTTTAGGGAGGCCATGACCTGCTGGTATCGCTTGGCTTCCGTCTTGCCCGTCCGACAGGGCAGTTGTTCCCTCATCTTCCCGAATTCGGCGACCCGGTTCTGGGTGGCCGGATGCGTGGAGAACCAGATCTCCACATCGGAGGGAGTTCGTTTCTCAATCTTCTTCAGTTTCTCGAAGAAGGTAACGGCCGCCCGGGGATCGTATCCAAGACGGCAGGCGTAGACCATTCCCAAGTGGTCGGCTTCGTACTCGTTCTCCCGGCTGTACCCGTTCAAGGCCAGGTTCACGCCCAATGCAGCGATACCCTGGAAGAGGGTGCTCTTGCGGTCCATGCTGATCAGGTCGGCCGCCAGCGACAAGCCGAAGGCCGTCTGGATGCGCTGGGCCCCGTGACGTGCCGCGATGTGTCCGATCTCGTGCCCAAGGACAATCACGACCTCCGCCTCGTTCTCGGCCGCGGCCAGGAGTCCCGTCGTCACATAGACGAAGCCGCCGGGGGCCGCCATGGCGTTCACTTGTGGCGAATCCAGGACCTCGAAATGATAGTCGAGGTCCTGGCGGTCGCAGACCGAGGCGATCCGATAACCCAGGGACTGGACGTAGGTGACGATTTCACGGTCGTCGAGGGGTTTGAACTGCCGCTGGATGCCGGATGCCACGGATTGACCGACGCTCACCTCGAAGGCGGACGGAAGAAAGACCCACTTGTGGGTATCGCGTCGCGTGGCGGCGCAACCCGGAAGGAGGGAAAAGATGATCGCCAGGAGCAGGAGAGTTCGGATCCGATCCATGAGTTCATTATAGGACACGCGGAAGGAACGGGCGAGAGGGTTGGGAAACCGAGGAAAGGAGGGCTACTTCTTGAGGGCGGCGACGGCGGATAGATACTGGGCCGCGTTGGTCTTCCCGGTCGTGCAGGGCAGTTCACCGCGGGTCCTCACGAACTCGTCGATGCGGCTCCCTGTGGCGGGATGCGAGGAGAACCAGATCTCCATCACGGAGGGTTCGGCCTTCTGCAGGCGGATCAGCTTCGCGAAAAAGGTCACTGCGGCTTTCGGATCGTAGCCGAGACGGCAGGTATAAATGGCGCCAAGATGGTCGGCCTCATACTCGTTCTCGCGGCTGTACCCCTGGAGGGCCAGGTTCATGCCCAATCCGACCACGTTCTGCATCAGGGCGCTTCGCCGGTCGAGTTTCGCCGCCTGGGCCGCGAGCTGGAGACCGTATTGGGTCTGGATGCGCTGGGCGCTGTGCCGGGCCACGATGTGCCCGACCTCATGCCCGAGAACCATGACGACTTCGGCCTCGTTCTCGGCAGCCCTCAGAAGTCCCGTCGTCACGTACACGTACCCGCCGGGAGCCGCGAAGGCGTTGACCTGAGGGTCCTCCACCACGCCGAAATGGTATTCGATGTCCTTCCGGTCGCAGACGGAGGCCACCTGGGCGCCCAAGGACCGGACATAGGCGGTGATCTTCGCGTCGTTTAGGGGCTTGTATTGCTGACCGATGGATTCCGCCATGGACTGCCCGATGCTGACCTCGTAAGCCGTCGGCAGGATCACCCAGCGGGCGGTGTCGCGCCGCGTGGTGGCGCAAGCAGACAAGTTGACGATCAATAGAACGAAGAGAAATAACCCCGGCCGGGTTCGCATATCAGAAGCGGCAGGCTAGGGCGAGGGTGGGAACTCCGTTGTTCAGGGAAGCCACCGGTGAAAGGTTCCAACGGTCGTTGTAATCCTTGGCGGCGGTCGGGGCATGCAGGATGTCGGCAAACCAGGTCACGGCGAACCCGATCCCCCCGTAGATTATCATGCGCCGCCCGGTGCGTTCGACGACATCGTTGGCCGTACCGAAGATGCCGCCCTGGTACTGTTCGGGGTCCGATTTCATCATGGCGCCCATGCCAATGGCTGCCAGTGAAAGAATCTCGCCGCCCAGCAGGGCCGTCCCGGTGAGATGGTCCTTTGCGTAGAGATGGCCGTAACCATGGATGAGAAACCCCGGAAACACGGCGACCATGAGCGCCTTGGTGGGATCCTTGTAGAAATGGGTCCCCCGGGACGACTCCAAACTGCCGGAGAGTCCCGTGGTGGAGGCGGGCGCGCCGAAAGCCGGAACCGCGACGGCCAGGGCCAGGAAGAGGATGGAAAGACGGCGGAAGATCTTTTTGTTCATCTGGGTATGCCCTCTGGTTTATTCACCCTCAGCAACGCGCGTCATCGTTTCCGCGGAACAGTGGGTCCTGATGCGTCAAGATTCATTATTTTAGGACCCGAAGGGGGGGGGGTCAAGGAAAGAGAAAGGCCCGGGGATGATCCCGGGCCTTTCCTGATTTTCACAAACGGGATGACAGTTATCAGGCGGAAGCGGAAGCGGCCTTCTCCTTCTTTTTACCGTCTTTGGAGGTCTTGTCCTTCCCCTTCTCCGGTCCCTTTTCCTTCGGGCCGACAGAGGCTTCCTTGGAATCCTTGGCCGGCTTCTTCCCCGACGGTTCGGCCTCGACCGGCCGGTCCACCAACTCCAGAAGAACCATGTCGGCTCCGTCCCCGGGCCTCGGCCCGAGTTTCAGGACGCGGGTATAACCGCCCTGTCGGTTCGAATACCGGTAGATGAGGGTCTTGAAGAGCTTGGCGACCACGTCCCTCTCCCTCACGAAACCCAGCACCTCGCGCTTGGAGGCCAGCGTCTCCTTCTTCGCCTTGGTGATCATCTTCTCGGCATAGCGGCGCACTTCCCGGGCACGGGCCCGGGTAGTCCGCACGTACTCGTGCTTGAAGAGGGAGGTCACCATGTTGCGGATCAGGGCGCGCCGATGACCTGGATGAACACCCAGATGTCCGCGATAATTTCCGTGTCTCATGCTTCTCTCCTGGTGCCGGGAAGCCCGGTCAGATCTTGTTCTCGACGACGGGTAGGCCGGGACGCCCCTTGCTCATGATGGCCTCGACATCCATCCCAAAGGACAGCCCCATCCCCTTAAGGATCTCCTTGATCTCGTTGAGGGATTTGCGCCCGAAATTCTTGTACTTGAGCATATCGGATTCGCTCTTGCGGACAAGATCCCCGATGGTCTTGATGTTAGCGGTCTTGAGGCAGTTGGCCGACCGTACGGACAGCTCCAATTCCTCGACGCTCTCGGTGAGGAGTTCGCGCATGCGCTCCTCTTCCTCGCTGATGGCATCCTCGGGCTGAGCGGGCTCCTCCTCAAAATTGATGAAGATCTGGAGGGAATCCCGCAGGATCTTGGCGGCCTGCGCCAAGGCATCCTCGGGTCGGATGCGACCATCCGTCCAGATCTCGATGATGAGCTTGTCATAATCGGTCATCTGCCCGATGCGGGCGGCCTCCACGGTTCCTTTCACCTGGGTGACGGGCGTGAACACTGAATCCAGGGGGATCACCCCGATGGGCTGCCCCTCCCGCTTGTTTCTCTCGGCCGATGAGTATCCACGCCCCTCCGAGACCTCGATCT
>CAZGWJ010000085.1:0-11336 GCA_964529445.1 uncultured bacterium | reverse complement strand
CCACGCAGAGGTTCGTGGGCGTCGAGGTGACGGTGGGCGAGAGCGTCTCGGTCGGGGTGTCCGTGATGGTAGGCGTCATCGTGGGCGAAAGCGTCACGGTCGGCGAGAAAGTCACGGTGGGCGAGAGCGTTTACGTGGCTGTCGAGGTGACGGTCGGTGTCAGGGTCTCGGTGGGAGTGAAGGTGAAGGTCGGCGTGGAAGTGGGCGTGGGCGTATAGGTGGGCACGAAACAGAAGTTCGCCTTCAGCCCCAGTACCAGGCCCTGGGTGAGGTTGGAAAGGCCGGAAGCGTCCGACGGGAAAGGCCCGAACGCCTGGGGACCCCAGGCCACGAGTTCACTCCCGTAGGTCTCATGCGTTGAAAGCCCCCGGTTCTCCACCTGTTCGGCCAGCCAATAGACGCCCGCGGCCAGGGGCGTGGCGGGCAGGACGAAGAGGTTCCACCCTTCCTGGGCCGGCTGGGCGGCGGATTCCACCACGAGGGCACCGGGCCGCAGTCCCGTCCCGTCGTCGGCGTAGACGGCCGCGCGGACGTCCCCGGAGGCGTCCCCGACGTAGAGCGACAGGGAATTCAGGACGGCAGGCCCTTCCAGCAGGACCTTCGAGGCGAACATCATGGGAGGGTACGTGTCGGGGGGGTCGATGCGGTCGGGGTCCGCGGTCCATCCCACCACGCAGATGACGGTGGGCGTCAGGGTGATGGTCGGCGTGAGCGTGATGGTGGGCGTCATCGTGGGCGAGAGCGTGTCGGTGGGCGTCCAGGTGGGCGTGTGCGTTTCCGTGAAGGTCGGGGTCTCGGTGGGCGTGTCGGTCTCGGTGTCGGTGGGGGTCGCGGTGGGCGTGTCGGTCACGGTGAACGTGGAGGTCGGCGTGAAGGTCCATGTCACCGTCGGGGTGTGCGTGACGGTCGGAGTGTAGGTCGGCACGAAGCAGAAATGCGCCCGCACCGCCAGTTCCAGCCCGTCGGTGACGTAGGGCAGGGTCGTCAGGTCGCCCGGGAAGGGTCCGTAGGAGGCGGGCCCCCAGACCACGCGATCCCCTCCGTAGGTCTCGTGGGTGGCAAGGCTCCTGTTCTCGATCTGGAGCGCGATCCAATAGACGGCGGCGGGCAGGTCGGTATCGAAGACGTCGAAAAGGTTCCATCCCGGGATGGCCACCTGCTCGGCGGACTGGGTGATGAGCATGTAAGGATGCGTGCCGAAGGCGTTGTCCGAATAAAGGGCCACCCGCACGGTGCCGGTGCCCACGGGCACATAGGCCGAGATGCTGTTGATCCGCTTGAGCTCGGTGAGGGTGACGCCGTAGCTGAAGATCATGGGAGGGTACGTGTCGGGTGCGTCAAAACGGTCCGGCTCCCCGTGCATGCCCAACAGGCAGATCTCGGTGGGGGTGGGCGTCTCGGTCTCGGTGATGAAGAGGGTCCCGGTCGGCGTCTCGGTGGGGCTGGAGGTCTCGGTCGGCGTGCCCGTCACGGTCCGGGTGGGCGTGATGGTGGGGGTCACGGTAGCGGTTCCCGTCTCGGTGGCCGAAGCGGTCTCGGTGACCGTCGGCGACGCGGTCACGGTATGCGTCTCCGTCGGCGAGGGTGTATGGGTGGCCGTGTGCGTGATGGTCCGCGTGGGCGACGCCGTGGAGGTGTGGGTGGGCGACGCCGTGGGCGTATCGGTCGGGGTCGCGCTGGGGCTGTCCGTGGGGGTTCCCGTCGGGGTCACGGAAGGAGATGGCGTGGGCGTGCGCGTCTCGGTCAAGGTCGGGGTGATGGTGGGCGTTCAGGTGACGGTCGCGGAAAGCGTGAGGGTGATGGTGAAGGTCGCGGTCGAAGTCGGGCTGTCGGTCGGGGTCGCGGTGGGCGAGTCGGTCGGGGTGGAGGTCACCGTGAGCGTGGGTGTGCGCGTAAAGGTCGGAGTCCTCGTCTCGGTCAAGGTCGGGGTGATGGTGGGCGTATCGGTCTGGGCCAGAATACCCGCGGGAGCGAGCAGGAGGAGTAACGCCGTCAGGATCGTGGAACGCAAACCCGGTGATCCATAGGACCGCAGAAGATAGGACAAGTCGATCGACCTCGACACGGGATGGGTACCGAAACAGGGCGATTATACCCTGTCCGGAGCGGCACCCTTCCCAATAAAAAAGGGGACCCTCGACCGCCTCAAATCAGGCGAACCCGGCCCCCCTTGTGTGGTGCCCCTACCGGAGGATCAGGACAGGCCGTATCTCGCGCCCTCCGGCACCGTCGAAAACCAGGTAATAAAGCCCGTTCCCCAGCCGCGAGCCTGTCCGGTCGACGAGCCGGATCCTCCAGTCGGACAGACCCGAGAAGGCCGGATCCAGTTCCCATTGCGCCAGGGAGCGGTAGGAGACGGTATGGAGGGAGACCCTCAATCCCTCGGGCCATCCGCCCTCGATCCGGAAGGTGACCTCGTCGCCCTCGGTAATCGGGTTCGGCCAGAGGAGAACCGTGCCGGGTAGCGATGGAGTAGGGGTGTCGGTGACTTCCCCGACGAAGGTGGAGGTCGGCGTACCCGTCCAAGTAGGCGTCCCCGTCGGGGTGGGCGAGAACGTCCACGTGAAGGTGCCGGTCGTGGTCGCCGTGGACGTCGGGGTCGGGGAAAGGGTCGGAGTCCTGGTCACAGTGGCCGTGAACGTCCAGGTCACCGTCGGGGAAACCGAGAAGGTCCATGTATGCGTCGGCGACCGCGTGGGGGTGACGGTCATCGTCTGTGTCGGCGTCCCCGTGAGTGTCGGGGATCGGGTCTCGGTCGCCGTGGACGTGACCGTGGGCGGGACCGTCTCGGTCACGGTCGGCGTAACCGTGGGCGAGAGGGTGTGTGTCGACGACACGGTGAAGGTGGGCGATCGCGTGACGGTCGGCGTCGCGGTGAAGGTGGCCGTAATATCCAGGGTCTGCGTGACCGTGGACGTCGGCGTGGGCGAAGTCGGCACCGCCACGTTCACCGAGTCCAAATGGATCGTTCCCTGCCAGGCTCCCGAGAAGAACACCTGGAATCCCAGCCCCATCACGCCGTTCAGGTTCGCGTTGGTCGAAGGCCCGAACGTCAGCGTGTTCCAGGTTCCCGCCTGGAGCGTGACGTCGGGACCCACCATCCAGGACCATCCCACGCCCTTCACATAGAGGTGCGCGGCGCATCCGCCCGGGAATCCGACCGGGACCCAGACACGGGCCGTGATCGTGGCGTTCGTCCAGTTGGGAGCCCCGGCGATGGGTTCGATGCCCGCCTGGCCATCCATCCCGGAACCGCTGCAACTCACCGCGATCTGGAGGGAACCCGTCCCCTGATACGCCAGGGCCGTGGAATGGACCAGGGCCGTGAAGGCGTTGAGTTTCTGCGCCCAGCCGTTCGTCCCGGTCTCGAAGGGATACGTCGAGAGGTCCGGCGGCTTCGGGGTGGCGGTGGGCGTGGGCGTGTCCGTGAGGAAGGTACCCGTGGGCGTCACGGTACGGGTCACGGTGGCCGTGGCGGTCGGGGTCAGGCTGTTCGTCGGGGTGGGCGTCACCGTCGGGGAGGGCGTGAAGGTCGAGGTGAAGGTCGGCGTGTCCCAGGACCCGGTCGGGGTCGGGGTGGTCGTGGGCGTGGCGGTGGGCATCAAGCGATAGAAGGCCACCTCGTCCAGGAGGACCGTGAAAGGTCCGGTCAGTTTCGTGTCGAACTTGACCCCGATCACGTCGGCACCCGTCGGGTTCGTGGGCAGGCCGGTCTGGGTCCCCCATCCCGATTCGCGGGTCATATCCGTGAAGGCCACGCGATAGAAGGTCCACGTGCCCGAAGGCGGGGTGAAAGTATAACCGTAGTCGTTGTAATCCGTGACGGTCGCGGTCCGGACCTGGACACGGTACTGGTTACCATCTCCCCAGGCCCAGAACTGGACACCGGCCACGTGGTCCGCGGCCACGTTGACGGCCGTGCATCCCGCGTTGATGCAGGACTGGTAGTTGCTCCAGCCGGTGGAACCCATGTCGCCCCACAGGGAGACCGCGTTGGCGGATGAGGCGGCGCCCGTCCCGGCGTAGCCCGCGTTCAAGACACCCCCTTCGCCCGCACCGACCATCCAGGCGCCGTTCAACAGGTTGAGGCGGGTGGCCGCGGCCCCGCGCGCCGGGTCGTCGAAGTTGTCGATCATCTGTACCGAGATGTCCGGCGTGGGCGAGGGCGTCCAAGTGGGGGTGAAGGTCCGGGTGGACGTGGAGGTGGGCGTGTAGAAGGTGCCGGTCGGGGTGGGAGTGGGGGTCCAATCGTTCACGGCATTGGCCTGGATCCGGAAAGTATAGGGGGTCTTGTGCTCCGTGTTGCAGGGGATCTGAACCAGGGCTTGTCGCAGCCCCACGTCCGAGGCGGAGAACTCGACCGTGAAGGTCGTACTGCCTCCCGCGGGAATGACGCTCGAAGCGGGTTGGGTCACGACCGCGAAGAAGGAAGCCCCGGCGCCCGTCAGACGCACGAGGTTCGCCCCGCCCGTCAAGGTCAGGGGCACGTCGGCCGAAGCCGGGTTGAGCACCGTGAAGGTCACGGACTTGAACTGGCTCAAGCCCACCGTTCCGAAGTCGGTGGAATCCGCCGGGGAGGGCTCCAGGTCGAGATCGGCGATGGTGACGCCGTTGCCCGCGACCTCGATGTCGGAGAAATCGAAGGTGCGGAAGGGGGACGCCAGCCATCCCTGGGCGTTCGAAAGGTTGGCCACGGGACCCGCCGGGTCGCTGGGATCGTAATGCCAGGCATAGCGCACCACGCCCGGGCTCGCGACGGAAGGGTGGCTCACCACCACGTCGTTCCCGTCGAGGACGGCGTTCGCCCACTGGAAATTCGTGGAACCCGCAGCGGCGATCTGGAAACCCGTCACGGGCTGGGCATTGCTGGTGGAAAGGGTGGTCGAGCCGCTGGGGAGGGTGAAATGCAGGCGGATCGAGGACCCCTCGACCTCGTAGGACTCGTAGAGGGGACCCGTGAAGGTCAGGCCGACGGAAGCTCCGTAGAGCGTTTTCTCAACCCAGGGGGAAAGCCGCGCGGCGAAGGCCTCCTTGTTGGGCGGATGGTACAGCAGGTTCATGTCGGTGCTGAACGTGTTGGGGTTGAGGTCGAAATTCACGCTCATGCCCGTGCCCGGCATCTTCAGCGTGGTGAACTGGCCCCACCTTACCCCGGCGATACCCACCTGCTGCTGGCAGATCGCGGGGTCGGACCACGAATAGTACGTGCTGGTGCCCGGATCGATCCGGGCCATGTTCTGGATCTGGACCAGGAAGAACGGGAAATTCAGCCCCCACTTCAGGCGCCAATCCTTGATGAGGGCGGGTTGGACCCATCGGTAATTGTCCGCGACCAGTTTTCCGGGCGCTCCCTCGTTCGATTCGCCCTGGTCCCACAGCACGGCCGCGATGGGAAAGGGCGTGAGGGGCGCGATCATGGCGTTGTAGGTGCCCGTCGGCCAGCAGACCGAGGGGGAAGGATCGAAGGTGCCCGGCACGGCCGGGGCCAGGACCGGATCGGAAAGGATCCCCTCCAGGCTCATGTAGGCCTCGGCCGACATGCCGCCGTAGGCCGCGCCGATGAGACCCAAGGGAACACCCTGGTTCTCGTAGACGGTGCGGGCCACATAGAAGGCCAAGCCCGAGAAGTTGCGCGTGCGGGCCGCGTTGGCGGGCGTGCAGGTCCACCAGAGGGTCCCGGCCGGGATGTCGGACTGGGGCGTCTCGACGATGTTCTTGGGGATGTTGATCATGCGGATGTCGGGCAGATCCGAGTTCGTCGCGTCCGTGGCGCCGTCCGGGGTGCTGTTCTGGAGGGTCCACTCCATGTTGGACTGGCCCGAGCAGAGGAAGACGTCGCCCACGACCACGTCGTTGCGGACGATGCTGTTGGAGGGGCCCCGGAGGGTGAGGGCGCGGCCCGTGGCGCTGGCGGCCAAGGGGGGAAGGTACAACGACCAGGCACCCGTTCCGTCGGAGACGCCGGAAGCGGTGTTCCCCGCGAAAGAGACCGTGACGGCTTCGCTGGGGTCGGCCGTGCCCCAAACGTGCACCGAAACGCCGCGCTGGAGCACCATGTGGTCGGTGAAGAGGTTGGGGAGGCTGACAAGGGCCTGCGCCGGGGAGGCCAGGATGAACATCATGGCCATCCAGAGAACCGCCCTCCCGATCCCTCGCCCCCTTGGGGGAGAGGGTGGGGTGAGGGGGATCCCCTTCCCGGGGATGGATTCTTCACGTCTCGTCTCTTGATAGGGCACAGGTTTCTCCTGGCGCCGTCGGGCGCAAGCGGGTCGCGCTTCACTTAAACGCTTTAATAGCTCGGCGTTAAAAATACCACTCGGCCCGGAGTCTGACAAGAAAGGAAACGCATAGAAGTTTGTTTCAATCAACCCGATTAACCGTTTGAACGGTGCTGATAGATGCCCCAGAAGCGCGCGGGATCCACGATCTTCACGCCCCGGCAGGCGGAAGCCGGGAAATGCTTCAGGTTTCCCGTGACCAGGAATTCGGCTCGACCCGCCAAAGCGACCTCGAGGAAAGACTCGTCATCCGCATGGGGAAGGTGTTCCTTGAGTTCCCGACCCGCCGTGGAGATCCCTGATTCCAGGATCTGGTCGATCAGCACGAAAGGATCCCGGTCACCGAAAGGCAGGCTCTTCCGCGTCAATACCCGGATGTATTCGGCGATGATCCGACCGTCATGACAGAGGAGGAGGTCCCCAAGGGCGATGTGCCGGACGATCCGCCCAGGAACGCCATCGGGGTTGATCAACCCGGAGACCAGCACGTTGGTGTCGACGACGATGATCACGAACGCCTCTCGCGTCGCACCTCATCGATGACCGCGTTGATCTGTTTCAGGGTCATCCGATCGGTCCCATTGCGGACCGATGCCGCCTGCATCCGCTCGACCGCCGCCAGGGCCCGGGCCTGACGGATGGACTTCAGGGAATATTCCAGCGTGGATTCTTGGACCGCCGTGACGATGGCCACCGGTTTGCCGTTGTTGGTGAGGACGAGGTCGTGTTCCTTTTCCAGGTTCTTCCAGACCTCGCCCGTCTTGGACCGGAAATCCCTCACCGAGATGAACTTCATGGGACACCCCCTATCGTGTACCGATAGTGTACCGCATCGTGTACCATCCATCAATCCCTGCTAGGGGCTCACCACCAGGTTCCCCTTCAGCCGAATGTCCTCGGAGGATGAACCGACCTGGACTTCCGCCTTCCCCTCCTCGACCCTCCATCCCCGGCTCTCCACGTCCCAATGGGCCAGGTCCTTCCCGTGAACGACCAATGCGATCTCGCGGCGCTCACCGGCTTCCAGGGTTACGCGGCGGAAGGCCTTCAGCTCCTTGAGGGGTCTCTCCACCTTCGAATCGATCCACCGCACGTAGAGCTGGACCACCTCGGCCCCCTCCCTCGCACCCGTGTTGGCGAGAGTCAGGCGCACGGTGGCGGCACCCCCGCCCGGGACCCGGTCCGGCACGCTCAGGTTCGAATATTCGAAAGTCGTGTAGCTCAAACCGTAACCGAAGGGATAGAGGGGTTCCTTCTTCATATACATGTAGGTGCGGCCCTTGCGGATGTCGTAGTCCAGCATGGGCGGAAGGTCCTTCATGGACTTGGGCCAGGTCTGCACGGTCTTCCCCCCGGGGTTGAAGTCCCCGAAGAGGACCCCTGCCAGGGCCGTGCCCGATTCCTGGCCGCTATGGGTCATGTGGAGGATGGCCGGGGCGTTCTTCGCGGTCCACTCCATGGCGAAGGGGAAGCTCCCGACGATGACCGCCACGGTGTTCCTGTTGGCGGCCAGGACCTTGCGGAGCAGGTCCTCGTTCCTCAGTTCCATGGAGTCGCGGTCCATGGCCTCCTTGCCCTCGGCCGGGGAATCGCGCTGGGCCCATCCCCCGTTGCCGATCGGATGGTTGCCCGCGCAGAAGACGACGAGGTCGCATTCCTTCGCCAATTTCACGGCCGCGCCATCGGTGTTGTCCCGGGCGAAAAGGACGGTGACCGCTGCTCCAAGGCGTTTCCGGATCCCCTCCAGTGGCGACACCAGGTAGGGCGCATCTCCACCGTACCAGTCGGCGATGACCAGGTCCGCATAGCGGCCGATGACGGCGACCTTCCTCACCTTCGTCGGGTCGAGGGGCAACATCCCCTTGTCGTTCTTCAACAGGACGATCGATTCCTGCGTCGCGCGAAGGGCCAGGAACTGGTGTTCCCGGGAAAGCCAGGGCTCCTCCTTCCCCACCCTCCGGTAGGGGTTGCCCTCCGCCGGGTCGAGCATTCCCAGGCGGATCATCACCCGGAACACGCCGCGCAGGGCCGAATCGATCTCCGCCTCCTTCAGAAGCCCCTTGTGGACGGCCGTCCGGCAGGGTTTGTCGTGACGGTCCAAAAACTGGTTCAATCCCGTCGTGACGCAGGCGGCCGCCGCCTCCTCGATCGTCGGGAAGGCCTTGTGGTCGCGCACGAGCAGGCCCAATCCACCCCCGTCGGTGCAGAGGATGCCGTCGTGCTTCCATGTGCCGATGACGATTTCCTTGAACATGGGATGGATATGGCAGGGCACACCGTTGACGGCGTTGTAGGCCGCCATCATGCCCTGCGCCTTGCCCTCGACGATGGCCCGCCGGAACGGGGCCGCATAGTACTCGTGGTAGAGGCGCTCGTCGAAGTCGGAGGAGGTCTTGGTGCGGTCGTTTTCGTTGCTGTTGGCCAGGAAGTGCTTGAGGAGCGAAGCGGCCTGGAGGTACTTCGGGTGGTCCCCCTGCAAACCCCGGGTCATGGCGCAGGCCAAGGCCCCGTTGAGGAAGGCATCCTCGCCGTAGCACTCCTCGGTGCGGCCCCAGCGGGGGTCGCGCCCCAGATCGGCATTGGGACACCTCACCACGAGACCGCCCCGGCGCCGGGTCTCCCAGAGATAACGCACTTCCCTGCCTTCGGCCGCGCCGACGAGACGCAGGAGGTCCGGGTCCCAGGTCGCGCCCAGACCGTAGGACTGGGGGAACTGGGTCGTGGGAACGGGAGAACCGCCGCCCCATCCTCCCACCGTTCCCATGGAAAGGCCGTGCAGGCCCTCGACATGCCCGGTTCCTTCCACGCCCAGCCGCGGCACGTCGGGAACGGTCGAGAGACAGCGGATCTTCTCCTCGACGGTCATGAGGGAGAGGAGGTTGTCGATGCGCTTTTCGATGTTGAGATCGGGGTTCTGGAAGGGATGGCGGTAGGTCCGAGGCGCGGCGCCCAGGAGCAGAAAACCGAAAAGGAGGATGGAAAGCCGAAGAAGCCTGGCAGGTCCGCTCTGCTGATCTTTGTTCATTCGCACCTCTGCGCTTCTTCCCCCGTTGATGGGATGGCCCTCAAACCCTCGGCTCGAGAAGGGCCCTCAACTCGTCGTAGGTCTCGGCGCGGAGCAGGCCCGGCTCCTGGTCCTTCAGGGCCTGGCAAGCCCTGAACAGGATCCCGACCTCGGCCTCCTTCAGCATCTTCAGGTCGTTGAAGGAATCCCCCACCGCGAGGGTACCGAATCCGGACTCCTTGAAGCGCCGCACGACCTCCACCTTCCCGTCGGGCTCGCGAAGGGTGTACCCGGAGATCATGCCGTCGGAATCGGCCACGAGGGAGTTGGCGAACAGGAAGGGGTTGCCGATCTGGGCCACGAGGGGGTTGATGTAGTCGTAGTAACTGCCGGTGAGGATGGCCACCTGGGCGCGGGTGCGCAGCCAGTCGAGGAACTCCTTGGCTCCGGGAAACGCCTTCATCTTCGCCACGATCCCATGGACCTCCTTCATGCCGAGCCGATGCTTCGCGAGGACTTCGATGCGCATTTTCATGAGCTTGTCGTAGTCGGGCTCGTCGCGAGTCGTGCGCATGAGTTCGGGGATCCCGGTGAGCCGGGAGAACTCCTCCCAGAACTCGGGGACGAAGACGCCTTCCAGGTCGAAACAAACCACCTTCATGCAGGGTCTCCAGGACGACGGGTTGGACCAACCGAGGCGGTATTATACGGAATCCGGCCGGGGCGAGAAGGGATAATGACCTTCCCGGGGGGTTGATCCGGCGTGGAGCGCGCGTTCCCGGCGCTCGGCCAGGATCAGGTAAGCCGCCTCGGGGTCGGACACGTCCTTCAGCAACTGCTCGGTGGCGCAACCGATGGCCTCGACGCATTCCCGGGCCTCGGTGGCCACCCCATGTGCCCGAAGGAGTTCTTGGGCTCGACGGCTGGCGAGGTCGGCTTCCACCACCGGGATCCCGAGGCGCAGGATGAGGAAGGCCGCCGCCGAGCCGATGATGCGATCCCGAAGATAGAATGCCTTCCCGGGATGGTCGGCCAGGAATTCCTCCAACTTGAAGAGCGGGTGCAGCCAGCGGCCCGAACTGGAGAAAAGCGGAGCGCCCAGGTCTTCCCCGTCGGCTGGCAGGCGGAAGAGTTGCATCGTAACGCCCGGGGGCAGTTGTTCAAGACGCAAAATCGGCCACCAGGTTCTTCAGTTCGGAAGGAATCTCGAGCTTCTGCGGGCATTGGTCGACGCATTGGCCGCATTCGGTGCAACGGTCGGCCCGTTCGGCGGTGGGGATCCAGTTCCAGGCGCCCTTGGCGCCGGCGCTCTTTCCGAACATGTAGTACTCGTTCCACACCTTGAAGTTGCGCGGGATGTCCACTCCCGAAGGGCAGGGCATGCAGTAGCGGCAACCGGTACAGCCGATGCGGCTGTTGGCGCGGTACAGCTCCTCAGTGCGGTCGATGAGCGTCCGCTCCTCCGGCGTGAAAGACCCGGGTCCCGCCGACCCCGCGATGGCCAGGTTCTGCTCCACCTGTTCCATCGTGCTCATGCCGCTCAACACCAGGCTGACCTCCGGATGATCGAAGACCCAGCCCAGCGCCCACTCCACCGCGTCGCGCCGGCGCGGCGCGGTCTTCCACAGGTCCAGGACCTTTTCGGGCAGAGGAGCGACCAGGTTTCCCCCGCGAAGGGGCTCCATGATGATGACGCTAGTGCCCCGGGAATGCGCCAGGCGAAGCCCTTCCAGGCCGGCCTGTTCGTTGCGGTCCAGGTAGTTGTACTGGATCTGGCAGAACTCCCACTCGTGGGCCGTGACGATGTCCTTGAACACCGCCAGCGAGTCGTGAAAGGAGAAACCGAAGTGGCGGATCTTGCCGGCCTTCTGCATCCTCTGGCAGAAGGGTATAGCCCCGTTCTTCTGGCAGGTGCCCCAGGTGTGCGCGTTGAGGGCATGCAACAGGTAGAAGTCGATGCAATCCACGCCCAGCTTGGCCAACTGCTTGTCGAGGAAGTCCTGGAAGTCTTCGGGCTTCCCCACCGCCCAGACCGGCGACTTGGTGGCCACGAA
>CAZGWJ010000084.1:0-11654 GCA_964529445.1 uncultured bacterium | reverse complement strand
AGCCCCCGCGCGAGGACGTGCTGCGGTCGGACGCCCTCGTCGTCCTCTTCTTCGGGGAGGACTACCGGTCCTCGGCGTCCGTGTTCCTGGTGCTCAGTCTTTCCGTGATACCCTTCTACCTGGCCAACGTCTACATGAACGTACTCACGGTGCGGAACCCGAAGCGGCTGGTATTCCTGTTCTCGGGGCTTCTCGCCCTGAACGTGATCCTCAACATCCTGCTCATCCCGAGGTTCGGACCCGAGGGGGCTGCCGGCGCAACGGTGTTCAGCGAGGCGCTCGGGTTGATCCTGGGCTTCGCCCTCGTTCGCGACCACCTGAGGACGAGGACGCCGGTCCGGCTGGCCTGGCCGTTGACGGCGTCCCTTCTCGCGGCCCTCGTCATGGGGGCGCTGATCCGGCTGGATC
The DNA here is from genome assembly GCA_964529445.1 of uncultured bacterium. GTDB lineage: Bacteria > Oederibacteriota > Muellerivitia > Muellerivitales > Muellerivitaceae > CAZGWJ01. The sequence continues at coordinate 11,246 of CAZGWJ010000084.1, read as the reverse complement.
CCCGCCTGTACTGGCTTGCGGCGGGACCGGCGGTCTATTTCCCCCTCCTGGCGCTCCTGCGGGCGGTCGGGCCGGAGGATTGGGAAAGTGCCCGGTCCATCCTGGCGCGGAGGCGCCCATGAGAAGGCCTCTCGTCAGCGTCGTCATCGTCAACTGGAACACGGCTCCCGAGCTGGCACGCTGCCTGACGAGCCTGCGCCGTCATGTCCGACGCACCTCCTTCGAGGTCATCGTGGTGGACAACGACTCGAGGGACGGAAGCCGCGAATGGCTCGCCCGCCAGAAGGGCCTCGAGGTCGTCCTGAATCCCGGGAACCGGGGTTTCGCCCCGGCGGTCAACCAGGGCTTGGCCCGGGCACGGGGCAAGTTCACCCTGCTTCTCAACAGCGACGTGACCTTTCGGGAGGATGCCCTCACCCCCCTGGTGCGCTTCATGGGACGCCATCCACGGGCCGGGGCGGCGGGGGCCGCCACCTTCTATCCCGATGGGCGCCTCCAGCGCCATATCCGCCCCTTCCCGACCCTGCGGATGGCCTTCAATTCGCTCGCGGGGCTGGACCGGTTGAGTCCCCGGCTCTTTCCCTCCGCGGAGACGTTCATGCACCAGGCGGACCATTCGCGGACCCGTTCCTGCGACCAGGTGGCGGCCTCCTATCTGATCCTGCCCACGGAGCTCTTCCGGAAGGTGGGGGGCATGGACGAACGCCAGTTTATCCTTTATAACGATGTGGACCTGTGCGAACGCTTGTGGAAACGCGGCCGCGGCGTGTGGTATGTGGCGGAGGCCCGGGTCTTCCACGAGGGCTGCGTCTCGACCCGGAGGACGGGACCCCTTTTACGGCTTCGCATGTATCTGGACATACTGCGTTTCTTCACGAAACGCCGGGGTGCGGCCGCCGTCCTCCTGCTCTCCCCCGTGCTGGCCATCCGCTGGGCGGTCTTCGTCGCCGGTTATCCTTTCCGTAAGGACCGTAAGGCATGATCATCGGGATCGACGGGATCCCCCTCCAGGGCAACCGGACCGGCGTGGGCCGTTACGTGGCCGGCCTCCTCGACGGCTTGTCCGAGGTGCTCGAGGAGGACAAGGCCTTCGTCTGGATGAACTCGTGCCAGCCCGGCGAACGGGGGCGCGTGAAGGAGAACCGTCTCCTGGAGGTGGTGGAGACCCGATTCCCCTTCGCTGCGCTTCGCATGTCCTGGAGCACCCTCGGGACCCCCACCCTGGAGACGCTGTTGGGGCGTCCCGTGGACGTGGCCCTGCACCCCAACTACCTGCCCATCCCCCAGAAAAGGGGGGCCAAGGTCCTCGCCGTTCACGACGTGACCTTCCTGACCGATCCGCCCCTGGCCTTGCCGTCGGCCGTCAAGACCTACGGCAGGGAACTCCCGAAACAACTTCGCGACTGCTCCCTCGTCCTGACCTGCTCGGGTTACACCCAGTCGCAGATCCTGCATCTTTTCCCTGAACTCGGCGAGGAGAAGGTCCGGGTCATCCCGTACGGCGTGGAGGAATCGTTCCTCAAACCGGCCCCCGCGCCCGCGGTCCAGGACCTCCGGATGCGGTTGGGACTCGACCGGCCCTATTTCCTCCACGTGGGAACGCTGGAACCGCGGAAGAACCTCCTGCGACTCGTGCATGCCTTCCTGCTCTTCAAGCAGACCCTGAAGACGGACCACCAACTGGTCCTGGCGGGGCCGGTGGGCTGGGTCCCGGAGGAGTTCATGGAGTTCGTGCGCTCTCCCGCCCTGGCCAGGAACGTTCGTTGGATCGATTTCGTCCCGGAAGCCGATCTGCCGGCCCTCTACACGGGTTCGGACGCTTTCCTTTTCCCGTCCCTGAAGGAGGGGTTCGGACTGCCGGTCCTCGAAGCCATGGGTTGCGGGGCTCCCGTGGTCTGTTCCAACGCCGGATCGCTTCCCGAAGTGGCGGGCGAGGCGGCCTACCTGTTGGATCCCACCGACATCAACCAATGGGGTGAAGTGATGGGGAAAATCGTCCGGGAGGGGAGCCTGGTCGAGGAATTGAGGAGCCGGGGTTTCCGTCAGGCCGCCCGGTTCCAGTGGGAGGAGACCGCGCGAAGGACCTTGGAAGCTCTCAATGACGCGGTCCGGAAGGATGCATAAGCGCCCTCCCAAGAGGCGCCCGACTTCCTCGCGGGGATCCCGGGCCCGGAGCAAGGGGGGGACCCGACGGGTCGCCGCTCGACCGATTCCCGTCCTTCCCCAGGCGCCGCGGTCGCCGCATGTGGCTGTGGTGGTGCTGAACCATAACGGCGTCGAACTCTTGTGGAACTGTCTCTTCTCCCTGAAGACCCAGGGCTATGACAACTACTCCATCCTCCTGGTGGACAACGCCTCCCGGGACGAGAGCGTGCGGTTCGTGAAGGATAATTATCCCGGGGTGAAGGTCCTGGAATGCCAGGAGAATTTCGGGTACGCCCTGGGCAACAATCTGGGGGTCCAGTCGGCGAAGGACGCCGACCTGGTGGCGATCCTGAACAACGACACCGTGGTGCCGCCCGATTGGCTCAGGCGCCTGGTGGATTTCCACGCCGCCCATCCGGATTCGGGGGCCGTCATGGCGCTCGTGAGGGACAAGGGTGTTCCGGCCGAACAATACGCGAAGAACGGGACCCTCAACCTCCTGGGTCACCGGGTCTCCGGGGCTTTCGACCGGCTTTCCACGGTCTTCTATCCCTCGGGATGTTCCTTCCTTTACGATCCCCGGCGCCTGCCGGGTCCCCCCTTCGACGCGGACTATTTTCTCTACCACGAGGATGTCCTTTTCGGTTGGCGTTGCCGGCTCAGGGGTTTCCAGGTCTACCAGGAGCCGGATGCGAAGGTCTTCCATGTCGGGTCGGCATCGGTGCGGAAGGTCCCGTCCCGCCGGGTCCATTACCTCCAGGAGCGCAACCGCATCCTCAACCTCCTGACCTGCTACGGGGCGTGGACGCTTGCGCGCATCCTTCCCTGGATCCTCCTCGACATGGCATCCCGTTTCCTGTACGCCCTGGTCACGGCGCGTCGTTCGGTCCTGGGCACCCTGGGTGCCCACCTTTGGCTGGTTTTCCACCTTCCGACCGTCCTGAAGAAACGCTCGAGGATCCAGGCCGAGCGCAAGGTCCCGGATCGGGAGATCCTCCGTTACCTCAGCGGCCGGATTCTCGACGGGGACAGCCGCCTGGTTGAATTCCTGAACGATGTATCGCTTCTGTACTGCCAAGTCCTGGGACTGAACGTGCTGGAACTGGAGAACGAGCGGCGCTCCAAGACCCGGGAGGGAATGAGCGCTTCGCAGGATTGAGAAGAGAACAGGAGTGCCGCATGCCGCCCGTCGATCGATGGCTGGCCTTTGACGCCTACGCGCTGAGGAATCGCGCCGGGATCGGCTGTTATACGGCCCGGTTGCTGGAGGCCCTCCTGAGGATGGGGAAGGGCCGAAGGATGGTCGTTTTCACGTCGAGGGGCGGGGCGTCGGAGCGGTTCCGGGCGATGGACCGGTTCGGCGAGGCCCTGGAGGTCATGGCTCCCGGCTGGGCATCGAACCGCGTCGTGTTCGAGGAGGTGTGGCTTCCCGGAGCCTTCCGCCGGGCGGGATGCACCGTTCTCTTCAACCCCGATTTCACGCTTCCTTCCCGGTTTCGCGGCCTCGGGGTCGTGACGGTTCACGATCTCTCCTTCTGGGATGTTCCCGAAAGCAATTCTTTGAAATCCCGCCTGCTCTACGGGTTCAAGGTTCCGCCAACCCTCCGTAATGCCCGCCGGATCATCGTCGACTCCGACGCCACTGTCCGGGCGCTGGCGCGCAGGGGTTGGGCGGATCATGCCCGTATCGTCCGCGTTCATCCCGGAGTCTCACCGGCGTTTCGACCCGTTCCGCCCCGCAAGGCCGTCGCGGCCGTCCGGGACCGATGGGGACTCCGCAGGCCCTTCGTGCTGGGAGTGGGGACACTTGAACCGCGGAAGAATTGGGAAGCCCTGGGCGAAGCGGTCGCCGGTCATCCCGAGTTCCGCGAAATGGACCTTGTCCTGTGCGGGGGTCGGGGCCGGGGGGGGCGCAGGATCACCGAAAGACTTGGAAAAACCCTGCGCGGAAGGGTACACTTCCTATCCGGCGTCCGGGAAGAGGATTTACGGGATCTCTATGGAGCCTGTCGGGTCTTCGCCTATCCTTCCCGGTACGAGGGTTTCGGACTTCCGGTCGTCGAGGCGATGGCCTGCGGCGCTCCGGTGGTCACATCCTCCGTCTCGTCCCTTCCGGAAGCCGCGGGCGGAGCCGCCCTGTTGGCGGATCCCCGGGACCCCGATGCCCTGGCTGCGGCCCTGGCGCGGGTCGTCCGGGACCCGGCATGGAGGGGGCGCCTCGCGAGGCGGGGTCTGCGCCGGGTGCGGAGTCTCGCATGGGACGCGGTAGCAAGCCGGATCTGGAAGGAGTTCGAAATTGTCCGCAAGAAATCCTAAACCCGCCGCCTACATCAGCGAGGAGACCCGCTGCCAGGTCTGCGGGACGATGCTGACGCGTTACCCCCAGGATTATGCCGCCTGCCCGAAATGCGGCAGGGCCGTCTGCCGCCAATGCTGGGGCGACGCGTGGGTAACCCGGGATTTCTCCGCCGAGGCGTGCCATCATTTCGAGAAGCCCCACGGCTCCTCGGTGTCCCCCGTGGCCCAGAGGATCCGCGGACCCGGCATGGATTGGCCGCGCGCCATCCTCACGACCGTGCTGGCGGCGGGCCTGGTGGGCCTTCTCATCTTCCTGTGGGACCTCCTCGCCTTCTAACGAGAAAGCGAGTTAGAAGTGAGGAGTTAGTAGTGTGGAGTTGATGACATACGGCGAACGGCTTGTTTTCTGAACGACTTTATCCAAGACTCCTAACTCCTAACTACTAACTCCTAACTGTCGTTAGGGCTGGGGGTAACCCAAGTGGATCCAACCCGTAAGCGTCCTTCCTCTCCGATGAAGGTTTTATTGGTGGTGGGCTCTTATCCTCCCTCTCTCTGCGGGGTGGGGGATTATACGGCGCGGTTATCCGAGCGATTGAACCCCATCCGGGTCACCCTTGTGGCTTCCGGGCGGGAAGGATTGTCCGCTCCGGCGAACCGGGTGCGGATCCGTCGGGAGATGGGGGGGTGGCGTTTCGGGGATCTGCGGCGTTTCCTCGGGATTCTCGACGAGGAACGACCCGACCTGGTCCATTTCCAGTACCCTTCCCGGGATTTCGGCCGGAAACTGTTGCCGGTGTTCCTTCCGCTGATCCTCGCCGTCCTTCGTCCTCGGCAGGTCCAGGTCTGCACGATCCACGAGTTCGCCGGCATCCATCCGTTGCGCAAGATCGGTTACCTTTTCCTCACGCTCTTCTCCCGCGCCGTCGTGACGCCTTCCGCGGAGGTGAGACGCGGCTTGTCCTCCTTCTACCCCTGGGTCTCGGGGAAATCGACGGTCATCCCCATCGGCTCTTTCCTGCCCGAAAGGGCCCTTCCGGTCCGCGTGCCCGAGGGGCGTCCGCTCCTCGTATTCCCGGGGTTCCTCCTTCCTCGCAAGGGGCCGCTGGAGGCCCTGGAGGCGGCCGCTCTCCTGAAGGGACGGTTCCCGCGTTTGCGTCTCCTTTTCGCCTCCGACGGAGGATCCCACGGGAATGAGCGGGAGCGTCTCCGTGAAAGGGCACGAACCCTGGGCCTTGAGGATCGCGTGACTTTCACGGGGCGATTGGAGCCCGGCCAGATGACTTCCGTGATGCGGCGGGCCGACCTCGTGATGCTTCCGTTCCACGACGGCGCCTCGACGCGTCGTTCGACGCTTGCGTCGGCCGCGACCCTCCGGGTGCCCGTCGTGACCACCGAGGGGAGGCATCTCCTGGAGGAATTCCGCCACGGAGGCGTGCTTCTCTGCAAACCGAGGGATCCGGAATCCCTGGCCGAGGCCGTGCGGCTCCACCTCTCGGATCCCGCGGGTCGTCGACGGCTGCGGTCCCGTGTGGCCCATCTGGCCGCCCTCTTCGACTGGCGGCGCATCGCATCGGCCCACCGCGTTCTCTACGAGGACGTCCTGGGAGGCGGCCTGTGAGGGCCTGCGACGCGAGGGTTGCGCTGGTCCATGACTGGCTGGTGTCCATGCGCGGAGGCGAGAAGGTGCTGGACGCCTTCGTCGAGATGTTCCCCCAGGCCGACCTCTTCACGCTGGTGGCCTGTCCGGATCGCCTGGGTCCCCGGTTGCGGTCCCGGCCGATCCGGACCACCCTCCTGCAGTACCTGCCTTTCGGCCGGTCCCATTACCGATGGTTCCTGCCGACGTTCGGCTGGTTCATGGGACGGCTGGACCTTTCCGGGTACGATCTCGTGATCTCCACGAACACCGCCTGCGCCAAGTGGGTCCGCGTGCCCCCCGGAGTCCCCCACGTCTGCTACTGCAACACGCCGATGCGGTACGTCTGGGACCTCTTCGACGATTATTTCGGGAAAGCCAGCTGGCCGGTGCGCCTGGCGGCGGGGGCTTTCCGGGGAAGGCTCCAGCGCCGGGACCTCGAGTCGAACAAGGGGGTCACCCATTTTTTCGCCAATTCCAACGAGGTGAAGGAGAGAATCCGGCGGCTCTACGACCGGGATTCGACCGTCTTGCATCCCCCCGTGGACCTGGAGCGTTTCGAGGGGGGCGGCGTCCGGGAAGGGAGGGGCGGCTATCACCTCGTGGTCTCGGCCCTCGTCCCCTACAAGCGCGTGGACCTGGCGGTCGAAGCCTGCAACCGTTTGAAGGAGCCCCTCCTCGTGGTGGGGGAGGGAGGGGAACTGGAACGCTTGAAACGCCGGGCTGGGCCGAACATCCGTTTCCAGGGATGGGTCTCGGATTCGGAATTGCCCGGGCTCTACGCGGGGGCCCGGTCCCTGCTTTTCCCGGGGCGCGAGGACTTCGGCATCGTTCCCGTCGAGGCGGCGGCCAGCGGATGCCCCGTCGTGGCGTTCGGAAGGGGCGGAGCGTTGGATACGATGGAGGAGGGGGTCACGGGCACCTTCTTCCGTGAGCAGACCGTGGATTCCCTGGTCGAGGCTGTGGTGCGGCTTCGCGGCATGAAGTTCGACCCTGCGGCCATGCGGACCCGGGCCGCGGCCTTCTCACGGAGCGAGTTCCTTCGCAAGAGCAGGGATTACCTGCGCGAATGGTTGGGCTTGGCGTTCTGAGGTTTGGACACCCCTCCGCCAGGAAGGCGCGACTTGGGTTGGAAACCTTCCTGCCGACAACGGATGACCCTCGGAAACGGATATCGCCCTTTCCGGTTTTGGCCTCCAAAACGCCGTTTTCGCATCTTCGCGTCCTCGCGGTTAACCATTACAATAGAGGCATGAACCTGGCCGCCCTCTTCGCCGCCGCGACCTTCCTCCTGGACGGGTTGCTGGTGGCCTTCGCCTTCATCCTGGCCTATATCCTCCGGTTCCAGACCGGATGGATTCCGGCCGATTCCATCCCGCCCCTTTCGGGTTACGAGGGTTTCCTGGCCGTCGTGGTCCCTTCGCATTGGCTCGTGTTCAAGTATGCGGGACTCTACCGCCAGAGGCGGGGAATCACGGGAGTGGATGAGTTCCCCCGGATCCTCTCGGGGACAGTCCTCGCGGCCGTGCTCGTCGCGGCGTCCACCTTCCTTATCCGTTCCTTCTCCTATTCCCGGCTGGTCATCGGGATGACCATTCTCCTGGCCACGCTCCTGCTTTGGGGCGGGCGGGGCCTCCTGAGGCGGGTGCAGATCTCCCTGCGCCGCGCGGGTTGGGGGCTGACCCGGCTTCTCGTGGTGGGGACCGGCGAAACCGCCCGCACGGTGCTTGCGAGGGTCAAGGCCCATCCCGAACTGGGGTACCAACTGGTCGGAGCGGTGTCTGAACGGCCGGGGAAGCGGGAGGTGGAGGGTGTCCGCGTGGTGGGGTTCCTGTCCCGCCTGCCGGAACTGGCCTCCCGGTACCGGGTCCCGGAGGTGCTTTTCGCGCTTCCCGCCTCCGAGCACGCTCGGCTCATACCGCTCCTCGTGAAACTGCAGGATTCCCCCGTGCGTTACAAGATCGTCTCCGATCTCTTCGGTATCGTGACGAATCCCCTGGAGACCGATGTCCTCCTGGGGATGCCCGTTTTCGAGATGAAGGAGGCCCCCTTGGCCCGCCCCTTCAACCGCTTCCTCAAGAGGTCCTTCGATGTCGTCGCGTCTTCCGCGGGGATCCTGATCCTGACGGCCCTGCCGGTGTTGCCGCTCATGGCGTTGATGGTGAAGCTGTCCTCGCCAGGCCCCGTTTTCTACCGCCAGAAGCGCGTGGGCAAGGATGGGAAGGTTTTCGATATGCTGAAGTTCCGCTCGATGACGGTGGGCGGCGAGAAGGGCGGGCTCACCCGCAAGAACGACTCGCGCGTGACGAAGGTGGGACGCGTCATCCGGAAGACCTCCTTCGACGAACTGCCCCAACTCTTCAACGTGCTCTTCGGCCAGATGAGCCTCGTGGGGCCAAGGCCGGAGGTCGTGGGCCACGAGTACGACCCCTCCATCCCCCGCTATTTCGAGAGGCATCCGGTCAAGCCCGGCATCACGGGATGGGCCCAGGTGAACGGCTTCCGGGGGGATTCGTCGCTGGAGGAGAGGGTCAAGTACGACATCTATTACATCGAGAACTGGAGCCTTTGGCTCGATATGAAGATCATCCTGCGGACGGCGCTCGATCTGCTCGAGCACCGGCACGCGTATTGAGGGCGAGCATGAAGATCCTGGTGACGGGCGGGGCGGGGTTCATCGGGTCCCATGTCGTGGACGCTTATCTCGAGGCGGGTCATGACGTGGTCGTCCTCGACGACCTCTCGACGGGCCGACGCGAGAACCTGAACCCGAAGGCGCGGTTCATCGAGAAGAGCATCCTCGATGCCGGCTTGGCGGACCTGCTTCGGGCCGAGCATATCGACACGGTCAATCACCATGCCGCCCAGATCCTGGTCTCGCGTTCCATGAGGGAGCCCGAGTTCGACGCGCAGGTGAACGCGGTCGGAATGGTCCATCTTCTCGAAGCCTGCCGTCAGGCGGGTGTGAAGCGTTTCCTCTTCGCCTCCTCCGGCGGCGCCCAGTACGGCGAGATGGAGGGTGTCCCTTTCGTCGAGGAGACCCCCCAGCGCCCCCTTTCCGTCTATGGGGCCAGCAAGGTGGCCGGGGAACTGTACCTCGGCGTCTTTGCCCGTCAATACGGGATGACCTCCGTCATCCTGCGCTATGCGAACGTGTACGGACCCCGCCAGGACGCCCAGGGCGAAGGCGGCGTGGTCGCGGTGTTCACGGACGCGATGCTGAAGAAGAGACCGTTCCGGATCAACGGGGACGGGGAATACCTGAGGGATTACGTCTACGTGAAGGACCTGGCCCGCGCCAATCATCTGGCCCTGACGCACCCTTCTTCCGGCACCTACAACCTGGGGACCGGTCATGGCGTGACGGTCAACGAGATCTTCGCCCTTTTGGCCCGGGCCACCGGCCATTCGCTTCCTCCGGAGCATGGTCCCGAGCGTTTGGGCGACCTGCGCAAGAGCGTTCTGGACGCCACCCGCGCCGCAAGGGAATTGAAGTGGAAGCCGGAGTTCGATCTCGAGCGCGGCTTGATGGAAACGGTCGAATATTACCGCGAACGGAAATGAGGAATTAGGAATGTGGAATGAGGAGTTGAGGCCATGAGGAGCACGAATGGGAATAGGGTGCTATTCCTCATTTCTTATTGCGCATTCCTCATTCCGGCCGGGAGGCCGGTATGAAGGCGATCATCCTCGTCGGCGGGCAGGGAACGCGCCTGCGGCCCCTCACCGACCGCATCCCCAAGAACGTGGTCCCTCTCTGCAATGTGCCGTTCCTCGCGTACCCCATTTCCCGCCTGAAAAAGGCCGGCGTGAAGGAGATCGTCTTTTCCGTCGGTTACAAGCCGGAGGTCATCCGGGGGATCTTCCGGGACGGGCGCAAGTGGGGCGTCCCGATCCGCTATGCGGTCGAGACGGAGCCCCTCGGAACGGCTGGGGCGGTCAAGAACGCCGAGCGATTCGTGAAGGGGCATCCCTGCTTCGTCCTGAACGGCGATATCCTCACGGACATCGATCTCAAGGCCCAGGCAGCCTTCCACCGCAAGAACCGGGCCCTGGCCACCCTGGGACTCGTCCGGGTCCCGGATCCCAGCGCCTACGGCCTGGTCGTTCTCGACCGGAAGGGGCGCGTCGATCGTTTCATCGAGAAACCCTCGCAGGAGGAGACCGTCACCGACACCATCAACGCCGGGGTGTACCTGTTCGAACCGGAAGTCTTCGATGCGATCCCCGCGGGACAGAACTATTCCACCGAACGGGCCCTCTTTCCAGGGCTTCTGAACGCCGGAAAACCCCTCTTCGGTTTCGTCTGGGAAGGTTATTGGCAGGACATCGGCACACCCCGCAAGTACCTATCCAGCCAATGGGACGTCCTTTCGGGCCGGTTCCCGGTCCTCGGGAAATATCGCAAGGACCGGCAGGGCGTACATTGGGGGCGCAACGTGAAGCGGGCGAAGGGCGCGGTCGTGAACGGCCCTGTGATCGTGGGCAACGGGTGCATCCTGGAGGAGGGGGCGAGGATCCTTCCCTATACCGTCCTGGGCGACGGGTGCCGCGTCGGGAAGGGGGCCGTCCTTTCCAAATGCCTTCTTTGGCCCGGGGCGGACTTGGGGGTTAACACGACCCTGAGCGAGGTCATCCTGGGTTCGGAATGCCGCTTGGGGAACGCGACCCGTCTGGAACCGGGTTCCGTGGTCGTGGATTCGAAGCGGAAGCGCAAATGACCGGGACGCATCCGGGGCGGTTCGAGCGATACCTGAAGCGCGTCCGGGAACTCCTGGTGAGTCGGTTCGGCGAGACCCGCTTCGATTTCGATTCCTTCCTCTACCGATCCTCCCAGGAGGAGGACCTCGAGAGGATGATCCTGCGCCTGAAGCCGGGCGCTTGGATCCTGGACCTGGGTTGCGGAAAGGGGCACTTGGCCGCCTACCTGGCGACCCGCGGGTTCAAGGTGCAGGCCCTCGACATGCCGGAAACCCCCGGGGAGCAATTGCAGAACTCGACCGCCCGATGGCAAACGCCGCTATGGAAGGATTTGGCTCGGCATTTCCCGGGTGTCCACTACGGTTTCTACGATGGTCGTCATATTCCCGCCCCCTCCCGTCGTTACGATGCGGTGCTGGCCTACGCCGTCATCGAGCACGTCGAGCCCGCCTGGGTCGCTCCT
>CAZGWJ010000083.1:0-11655 GCA_964529445.1 uncultured bacterium | reverse complement strand
GGGGCGGCGCTTCCTTGGCTTCCTTGGATTCCTTCAGGACCTTCTCGAATTCGCTCTTGAGGCGGTTCAGGGTGGCTTGGGAAGTCTCCAGCTCGTCGCTTCGGGTCTCAAGTTCCTCGGTGCGGGCAGACAACTGGCCCTTGAGGTCGGCCGCCTCCTTCGCCGAACCCTCCGCCTTCGCCTTGAACTCTTCGACGGCCTTCTTGAGGCCCTCGATCTCGCGTTTCAGACCCTCGTGGGTTTTCTCCAGGTCCTGCCGGGAGCCGTGGGAGGCCTTCTCGGTCTCCTCCAGTTTCCTGCGGATCTCCTCAAGTTGGGAGCGCAGTTCTTCCTGCCCCTTGCGGGCCTCCTCGAGTTCCTTCTCGAAACCGCCCGCCTTCTGGAGCGCCTGTTCGAGATCGGTCTTTGCCCGGTCCCCGGCGGTCCGGGCCTCCGAAAGAGTCTTGTTCGCTTCCGCGACCTCCTGCTCGAGCGCCTTGACCCTTTCCCGCGAGGCGGACAGGTCGGCCTGGGAGTGGTCGAGCTGAACCTTCAGGTCCATCGAGTGCTTCAGTGACCCCTCTGAGGCCTTTTTCATCTCGAGAAGGGATTTCTCGGCCGTCTCGAACATGTGCTGGACCTCGGTCTTGGCCTTCTCGGCACGATGCATCTCGTCAGCGATGTTCATGGCGGCCAGGATGGCCACCTTGGAGGAGGGGGCGCCCGATTTCTTGCCGATCTCGTTCATCTTGGAATCGACGAACTTGGCGAGGTCGCCGATGTAGTTCGGATCCGCGTCGCCCTTGAGGGTGTACTCGTTCCCGTAAATGGTGACCGTGATGGATTTCTTCTCGCTCATCGACGCCTCACATCGGCGGAAGCGAACGGCCGGACTGGGCCATGAGCGCCTCCACCTTGCGTATGTAATCGCGGATCTTGTTGAGGTCGAAGAGGGCGTCGTCCAGTTGCCGCTTCACGCGGTCATACTCGCCCTGGGACACGCCTTTGAGGGTGCCTCCCTGGCGGGCTTGGCTGGTGAGCATCACGTTTTCCTTCATGATCTCGGCGTTGGCTTTGCGGAGCGAAGAGACGGCCTCCAGGAGGCGGTCGATGCGTTGTTGGAGGAGGACCCAGGCCGTTTCGGGGTCCTTCAGGTCCTGCGGGTCTTCAACGGGGGACAATGGAGTGCCTCGCCTTCAGGGTATCCAGGATGCTTTTCATTCTACCCGACACCTCCTCATCCGTCATCGTCCGTTCGTCGTTCCGGAAATTCAGGCGCCAAGCGAGGCTCCGGTGGCCTTCCGGCACGTGCGGGCCCCGGTAATGGTCGAAAAGCGTCAAATCGCGCAATTCCGGACCTCCCTGGCTCTTGAGGATCTCGGCCACCTGCTCCTGGGAGACCGTATCGGGAACGACCAGAGCCAGATCCCGCCAGGAGGACGGGAATTTCGGGAGAGGCGAATAGGAGATGGGAGGACGCCGGACGGCCGCCATGGCCTCCAAATCGGCCTCCAGGGCGAAACAGGCGACCCCGTCCAGATCGTGGTTCTTGAGGACTCTCGGATCCAGGGCGCCTCCTCTCAGGAGGATGCGGCCGTCTGTGTCGAGGATCCGGAAGTTCGAACCAGACTGGTAGGGAAGGCATTCGGAGGAGTAGGTCCAGTGGATGTCGATCCACCCGAACGAGGACGCGACGGCTTCGGCCAAACCCTTGATGTCGATGAAATCGACCCGCCGTTTCGGGGATGCCCAGGAGGTACCCGGTGCGTTCCCGGCCATGAGGGCCGCCGCTTGGAGCCCTTCCAGGGGTTTTTCGCCGCCCCGACCCTGGAACACCTTGTCGGTCTCGAAGAGATGGACGGCTTCCTGCTGGCGATGGAAGTTCACTTGGGCGGCCAGGAGGAGCGAGGAAAGAAGGGTGGGGCGCATCACCTTCTGGTCCTCGGCAGTGGGGTTCGACAGGACGGGGGCGTTTCGGTAGGGATGGGATTCGGGGAGCCGGAGGCGTTCGGCGAAATCCGGTGCGAGGAAGGTGGAGCCGACGGCTTCGCAGAGCCCCGCGTGCCGGAAAACCAGGCGGACCCGCTCGAGCGTCTCATCCAGCGGGCCGGGTGCGTGGGGAGTGACCGGGATCCGTGGACCCAGGCTGGGGATGAGGTCGTATCCCGCGATCCGGGCCACCTCCTCGATGAGGTCGATCTCCCGGGTCAGGTCGGCACGCCAGGAGGGCGGGGTCACACGAAGGAACCCTTCCGCCTTCTCCTCGCGGCATCCCAGCCTTCTCAGGATGTCCGCCTGCTCCTCCAGCGGGATGCGGCATCCGAGGATCGCATCGGCGCGCAGGGGACGGTAGGGAATGGGGTCGGTCTTGATGGGTTGGGAGGAAGCCTCCAGGACGCCCTGGCAAACCTCGCCTCCCGCGATCTCCTGGATGAGGGCGGCGGCGCGGTCGAGGGCCTTCCGGACCATGACGGGGTCCACGCCCCGCTCAAAGCGGTACGAGGAGTCGGTCGAGATCCCGAGGGTTCGCGCCGTCTTCCGGACCGATCCGGGGAAAAAACAGGCCGATTCCAGGAGCAGGGAGGTCGTGTCCTCCCGCACCTCGGAGTTGGACCCGCCCATGATGCCCGCGAGGGCCACGGGCTTGGCGCTGTCGGCGATGATCAGCATGGGTTCCTTCAACTCGCGTTCAGTGCCGTCGAGAAGCGGGATGCGCTCCCCGTCCCGGGCTCGCCGCACGATGATCCGCCCCCCCTCCAGGCGGGACAGGTCGAAGGCGTGGAGAGGCTGGCCCAGTTCGAAAAGAATGAAATTGGTGATGTCCACCACGTTGTTGATGGAGCGGGCGCCCAGGCGCTCCAGGCGGTCTTTCAGCCAGGCGGGGGAAGGTGCCACTTTCACGCCGACCAGCACCCGTCCGGTGTAGAGAGGGCATAGATCGGGTGCCTCGAGAACCACGTGCGCGTGACGGGAGGCGAGAGCCGAGGATTCCTTGACGACCGGTCGTTCGGGGAACCGCACCGTGCGCTTGAAAAGCGCGGCCGCCTCCCGGGCGATGCCGTAGTGGCTGAGGAGGTCGGCCCGGTTGGGCGTGATCTCCGGTTCGAAAAGCGTGTCGGGAAGACCGGCATACTCGACGAAGTCCCGTCCCACCGGCGCGTCGTCGGGGAGGATGAGGATGCCCGCCGCGTCCTCGGCGAGGCCCAGTTCCTTGGCGGAACACATCATGCCCTCGGATTCCACGCCGCGGATCCGGGTGGGCTTCAGCGTGATCCCGCCCGGCAGGGTGGCTCCGATGAGGGCCAGAGGAACCTTCTGGCCCGGGGCGATGTTCTTCGCCCCGCAGACGACCTGGAGGACGGAGTTGCCGTCGGATACCTTTGTGAGGGAAAGCCGGTCGGCGTTAGGGTGCTTTCCCACCTCCAGCAGGTGTCCCACGATGACCTTCGTGATCCCCTCGCCCACCCTTCGGACGCCCTCGGCCGGTGTGCCGGCGTCCGTGAGCCGTTGGAGGGTCGTTTCCGGCCCTTCCGGAAGGTCCACATAGTCCTGAAGCCAACGGTAAGAGACGGGCATGCGAGGAGACTCCGGGAAAAACGAGAAATGGAGCGGCAAAGTTCGGCTTGTCCGTCGAGTTTAGAGGACCCCTGGGGGACTGTCAATGCGCGACTCCTGCCGCGTTTTTTACCATCCGCAGGGTTCGATTCCGCTAAACTTGGGGGCCGTAACCGGCCGGGATCCGGACCGGTGCCTGAATCGTACACATGGAAGGGGTGATGGGTTTGGCGTTGTTCGAACTGGACGTCAAGGCGCTGGACCACATGTATCACGAAGTGAGGGGTCATCTTTGACCCTGCCCGGGTAAGGCAGGACATCGAGACCCTCGAGAACAAGGCCGCCGCTCCGGGTTTCTGGGATCATCCCCGGGAAGCCCAGGAGGCCACCCGGCAGTTGGCCCTCCTCAAGGAGGAACTGGCCGTCTATGAACGTTTCGAGAAGGAGCATGACGATCTCCTGGCTTGCCAGGAACTGCTCAAGGAGCAGCATGACGAGGCCCTTCTCGAGGAGATGAAGCGTTCCTGGGCCAAGTACGAATCCGACTTCCGCGCCTTCGAATTGAAGCGCTATTTCACCGGCAAGTACGATTCCCACAACGCCTATCTCTCCATCCATCCCGGGGCCGGGGGCACGGAGAGCCAGGATTGGGCGGAAATGCTCCTGCGTATGTACGTCCGCTGGTGCGACCGGAAGGGATTCGCGGTCGAGACCCTCGACCACCAGGTGGCCGACGAGGCGGGCATCAAGTCCGCCACCCTTCTTGTCAAGGGGCCCTGGGCCTACGGCTTCCTCAAGGTGGAGAAGGGGGTCCATCGGCTAGTGCGTATCTCCCCTTTCGACGCGGCCAAGCGGCGCCACACGTCCTTTTCCTCCGTGGATGTCATGCCCGAGGTGGACGACGTCGAGGTGGAGATCGACCCGGAGGATGTCAAAATGGACACCTTCCGTTCGGGGGGCAAGGGCGGGCAGAACGTCAACAAGGTGGAGACCGCCGTCCGGCTCACCCACGTGCCGACGGGTCTCATCGTGGCCTGCCAGGTGGAGCGTTCCCAGTTGAAGAACCGAGAGATGGCCATGCGAATGCTGAAGGCCAAGCTCTTCCTGCACTACCAGAGCCTTCACGACGAGGAGATGGCCAAGGTGGCGGGCGAGAAGAAGAAGATCGAGTGGGGCAGCCAGATCCGGTCCTACGTCTTCCAGCCGTACCAGATGGTGAAGGACCATCGGACCGAAGCGGAGATCGGGGACGTCCAGCGCGTCATGGACGGGGATCTGGACCTCTTCGTGGAGTCCGCATTGAAGGCCAAATTGGTCGATTAGCAGGACGAAGAGATCCGAAGGGAACGAACGATGCCGGCGAAGAAAAGCATACGGAAGACGAAGTCGCACGCCCGCCGAGGGGTTTCGGCTTCCGTGCCAGTGCCTTCCTCGCCCCCGGTGCGTCCGGCCGCATCCCCCTTCGGCATCCGATGGACCTGGCTGCTATTGGCCCTCGTGACGGGTTTCTACGGCGTCCTTCTCTGGGCGGGTGCCGTTCGCTGGATCGAGGGCACCCTTTTCCAGTTCCTCGCTCTCACCGCCGCCTTCAAGGCGTTCCCGCCCCGTAGTCCCGTCCTGCTTCACCCCGGCGGCGAACCCGTCCCGACAGCCCGGGTCACCGGGAAGATCCCCTGGGTCCTGGCCGTCCTGGTCCTCGGCCTGGTCCTGGCTTGCCGATGGGCTTTCCACCAAAACAACCATCCGGTCGGTCTTGCCCTTCTCGTGTCCGCGTTGCTGCTGGCTTTCGCGGCCGTCCTGGGATTCCGGCCTCCGCAGGGGCCCGATCCGGCGCCGGACGGCAAGGCCTTCCTTCTGGTCCTGATCCTGGCGGCCCTCCTGCGATTCCCCTTCGTGGGGCGCGATTTCACGGGCCTCCAGATCGACGAGGCCAACCATCTTCTCGACGGGGTCAAGGTCCTGAACGGACAGTTGCGGTCGCCTTTCATCACCGGCTGGTGGGGGAACCCCTCGTTCGTCTACTACATCTACGCGGCTTTTTTCTCGGTCCTGGGGACTTCCCTGGTCGCGGGGCGGATCATGGCCGCAACCCTCTCCCTGGTCGCACTGGCCCTGTTCTACCGGCTGGCCCGATATCACGTATCGCGGGAGGCGGCTCTCCTGTCCACCCTGCTCTTCTCCTTCGCGTGGTTCCATCTCTTCTACAGCCTCTCGCCGTTCACGAACATCTTCACGCTCCTCTTCGAGGTTTGCGCGTTCTATCACCTGGAACGGGCCATGAAGGAGGGGCGGCGCGCCGATTTCGCCTGGACCGGACTCTGGGCGGCCGCCGCGGTGATGAGCTACATCTCAGGACGCCTGGTGGTCGGGATGCTGGCCCTCTCGGTGGCGGCGCGTTTTCTCGCCTCCCGGCGTGAATTCCTGAAGGCCTACGGAAGGCACCTCCTGCTCGCCCTCTTCGCTTTCCTCTGGCTCGTGGGGCCTTTCCTGGTCTACAGCATCCGGACCCCCTCGGAATTCGTGGGACGCTCCAAGGAACTGAGCATTTTCAACGAGGTGAAGAGGACGGGCGATGTCCTGCTTCCGGCGAAGACGTTCATCAACACCTCGACGACCTTCTTCAGGAACATCCATCCCGACCCGAGGTTCGGGGTGCATAAGGTGCCCGTGGTCGACGGGTTCACGGCGGCACTCCTGGTCCTGGGGCTGGCGGCGCTTCTGCGCCGTCCCCGTTCGGGTTTGACCTGGATCGTCCTGTCCGGGTTGCTATTCGGGATCTGCGCGAACGCCCTCGCCATCCAGGGAAAGGATCCCCATCCACATTACCTGAACCAACAGCGGCTCTACCTCGTTCTGCCCTTCGTGTTCCTGGCGGTGGCCGCCGGATGGGATTGGCTCGCGGGCCTTCTCAAGGGAGCCGGGCCTGCCTTCCGCACGGTCGCCCGTTGGTTACTCTTCGGACTGGTTGTCCTGGCCGGCGCGGCGAACGCCCGCATCTACTATCGGGTGATCCCCAATCACCAGCCTGCCTGGAACGCCATGGGTTTCAATCATCTGGAGATCGCGCGGTTGTATCGGGAGAGCGCTGCGAGGTACCATCTGGTGGCCCCTTGGCCGCTTCACTCGAGCGTCAGCGTCTTCATGAACCTGGGCCGGGTGTCGGTCCTGAAACTGGAGAAGGACGTCCGATGGCCCCTGGAACGAAGGGCCGAGCGGGATGTCCTGATCCTGTTCGTGGCCTGGGACCAGAAGGACATGCAGGAACGGGTGCGGGCCGCCTATCCGGGCGCTTCGTGGCAGGACCGGACGAACCGTTACGGGGAACCCTTCCTGAGGATGGCCGTCGTGACGAAGGACGAATGGAATTCGAAGGCGGGGTCGGCGGATGCGCCGGAATTGCCGTGACCAAAGGATGAACCCTTGACCGAGATCAACGAACTCGTGCGCGTGCGGTTGGACAAGCTGAAGGCCCTCCGGGAGAGGGGTGTGACGCCCTATCCTTACCGCTTCGACGTCACGCACCGCAGCGCCGATCTTTTGACGAAGCACGCGCTCCTGGCCATGGGCGAGTCCTGCGAGACGGAGAAGGTCTCCTTGGCGGGCCGCCTCATGACCGTGCGCCTGCACGGCAAGAGCGCCTTCGCCCACCTGCAGGATGCGAAGGGGCGCATCCAGGTCTACGTAAAACTGGACGCCGTGGGTGAGCAGGCCTATGAGAGCTTCAAGCTCCTCGAACCCGGCGACATCGTGGGCGTGAAGGGGTATCCCTTCAAGACCCGCACCGGCGAGGTGACGCTCCACGTCGAGACCTTCGAGGTGCTCTGCAAGTCCCTGCATCCCCTTCCCGAGAAGTGGCACGGGCTCACGGACGTGGAGGCGCGCTACCGCCGCCGTTACGTGGACCTCATCGTGAATTCGGACGTGCGTCGGACCTTCGAGGTCCGTTCCAAGGTGCTTTCGGCCGTACGCCGGACGCTGGACGGCGCGGGGTTTCTCGAGGTCGAGACCCCCATGATGCACCCCATCCCCGGGGGGGCGGCCGCCAAGCCCTTCGTGACCCATCACAATGCGCTCGACATGGACCTTTTCCTGCGCGTGGCGCCGGAACTGTACCTCAAGCGACTGCTCGTGGGCGGCTTCGAGCGGGTCTACGAGATCAACCGCAACTTCCGCAACGAGGGCATCTCCGTGCGGCATAACCCCGAGTTCACCATGCTCGAGGCCTACCAGGCCTACGGCGACCACGAGGACATGATGGCTCTCACCGAACGGGTCATCGCCGATTCCTGCAAGGCCGCCGACCTGTCCCCGAAGGTCCGAAACGGGGACATCGAGGTCGATCTCACGCCGCCCTATCCCCGGATCCCCCTCCTGAAGGCCTTGAAGGACCTGGGCGGGGTGGATTACGAGGCGTCGAGCGTGGAGGACCTGCGGAACCGGATCGCCGGGACCACGATGAAGGTGCGGCACATCGAGTCGCTCTCGAAGGCCGAACTGGCCTACCTGCTCTTCGGGTACCTGGCGGAACCCCGGATCCAGCAGCCCACCTTCATTACCGATTTCCCCGTGGAGGTTTCCCCCCTCGCGAAGGCCAAACGCGACGACCCCGCCCTCACCGAACGGTTCGAGCTGTACATCCTGGGCAACGAGATGGCCAACGGGTTCTCGGAATTGAACGACCCCCAGGACCAGCGCCGCCGTTTCGAGAAGCAGGTGGAACTCCGGCAGGCGGGCGACGAGGAGGGAATGTACCTCGACGAGGATTTCATCATGGCCTTGTCCTACGGCATGCCGCCCGCGGGCGGCGTGGGGATCGGGATGGACCGGCTCCTGATGGTGCTGACCGGCTCGCCGTCCATCCGGGATGTCATCCTCTTCCCGTTGATGCGTCCCCGCGACGACGAGGAGAAGATGGTGTTCGAGTAACGAAAAAGGAAGATACAAAGCCAACGCGAAGCCGCGAAGAACGGCGAAGTTTTAAATGCATTGGATTTTCGAAATGGATTGTTCGAACTGTTTGATGCTTCAGAAGAACGAAAAAGTCTTTCTTCGCGGCTTCGCGACTTCGCGTTGGCTGTGAATTGCGGGGTTGGATTTGAAACTGCCTTTTGAACTTTTTCTGGGGTTGAGGTACCTGCGATCGAGGCGCAAGCGCTCCGCCGTTTCCGTTTTGACCTGGCTTTCGGTGCTGGGGGTGGCGGTGGGCGTGATGACCTTGTCCGTGGTTCTTTCGGTCATGAACGGGTTCGATGAGGACCTGAAGTCCAAGATCGTGGGCTTAAACGCCCATATCGTCATCACGGGATACCAGTCCGATTTCGTGTCCCGTCACGACGAGGTCGTGAACCTCGTCAAGGGCATCCCCCGAGTGAAGTCGGTGGGGCCCTACGTCGAGGGCCAGTCCCTGGCCCGCTCCAAGAGCCGTTCGCTCGGCATCATGGTGTGGGGCGTGGATCCCGACCGGCCGCAGGCCGTGGCCGATCTCGACGCCTACCTCAATCACGGGGTCAAGTCGGATGCCTTGCGGGGTCCCGGCTCGGAAGGGCAGGCTCGTGCGGAGCGGATCTTCCTCGGGCACGAGTTGGCGCGTCGACTGGGCGTGGGGCGGGGGGACGATTTGATCCTCTTCCTTCCGATCCTCCAGCAGACCCCCATGGGACTCATGCCCCAGTCCATGAGGTTCCAGGTGGTGGGCATCTTCCAGACGGGCATGTACGACTACGATGCCACGTTCTCCTACGTTTCCCTCAAGAACGCCCAGCGCATGTACCAGATGCCGGACGGGGTGACCGGCGTGGCCGTGAAGGTGGACGACGTCAACCAGGCGCCCATGGTGGCGAAGCGCATCCGGGAGGTCCTTCAGGGTCGTTACCAGGTCCAGGACTGGCTCCAGATGAACCGCAATCTTTTCATCGCCCTCCAGACCGAGAAGATGGTGATGGGCATCATCCTGTCCCTCATCGTGCTGGTCGCGGCCCTCAACATCATCAATCCGCTCACGATGATGGTCATCGAGAAGACCAAGGAGATCGGCATCCTGAAGGCCATGGGCGCGAGGAACTCCTCCGTGAAGGACATCTTCGTCTTCCAGGGGATGTTCATCGGCACCATGGGCACCCTTCTGGGAATGGCCCTGGGGTTCGTCCTCTGCCAGATCATCGAGCAGATCCCCATCCCCATGCCGGGAGGGGGCAGCGTGTACTACATCGACCGTCTGCCCGTGAAGGTGGACGTCTTCGTGTCCTACGTCGTCATCCCGGTCTGCTCGATGCTCCTGTGCTGGGTGTCGACCCTGTACCCGGCGCGGCAGGCCGCGAAGATGGAACCCGTCGACGCCATCCGCTACGACTAACGACCGTTTTGCACCACGAGCCCCCCTTACGGGGGGCCACCAGCGCTCTTCGAGCGCCACCAGTTGGCAGGATGTCTGAAACAAAGTCTTCTTGGTGAGGCCCGAAGGGCCTTGGTGGGGCCGAAGGCCCTGGTGGTGAATAAGCCGTAAGAGGTTTGTCTTGGAGATACTAAGGGTCGAGGGTGTCCGAAAAGACTTCCGCATGCAGGGGTCCGAGGTGCACGCCCTCAAGGACGTGAACTTCGCGTTGGATGCCGGGGACATGATCGTCATCCTCGGCCCTTCCGGCTCGGGCAAGAGCACGCTCCTCTCGCTCCTGGGGGGGCTTTCTTCACCCACGGCGGGGAAGGTCCATTACAAGGATCGATCCCTATACGACCTGAAACCGGACCGGCTATCCCACCTGCGGAACCGGGAATTCGGTTTCATCTTCCAGTTCCACCTGCTCATGCCCGATTTGACTGCCCTGGAGAACGTCATGCTTCCCGGCCGCATCCAGCGGCGTGGCGAGGCGGAATGTCGGGTCCGGGCCGAGAAACTCCTGGTCCAGGCCGGGCTCAAGGACCGCATGCTCCACAAGCCGGGTGAGCTTTCCGGCGGGGAACAACAGAGGGTGGCGGTGGCGCGGGCCCTCATGAACGAGCCGGAGATCATCCTGGCCGACGAACCGACCGGCAACCTGGATGCGAAGACCGCCGAAGGGATCCACGACATCCTGTGGGACCTCTGCCAGAAGGAAGCGAAGACCCTCGTGGTGGTGACGCACTACGAACCGTTGGCCAAGCGAGCGGACCACATCCTGCACCTGGAACACGGGCAGGTCACCAAAAGGAGGAATTGAGCCATGAACAACATCCGCAAGGAAGGCTGGGAACCCCGGGTCCTGCAGATCCCCCTGACGCCCTACGGCAACAAACCGATGGTGACCCCCATCGTCAACGCCGTCAACTACCACTACGGGTCCTTCGAGGTCCTGCGGCAGATCACGGACGGAGAGGTCGACGGGTACACCTATCACCGGGACGACAACCCGACTGTGCGCGCCGTGGAGCGCAAGATCGCGGCCCTGGAGGACGCCGAGGACTGCATCGTCTGCACCTCGGGCATGGCGGCCTGCACCCTGGTCTACCTGACCTACCTCTCCGCGGGGGACCATCTCATCCTCTTCCACGACATCTACGGGGCCAACTACAAGATCTCCCTTGTCCTCGAGCGCCTCGGTGTGAAAGTCACCTGGCTCGACGGGGACAACTACAAGTCCATCAAGAAGCACATCCGTCCCAACACCCGCATGGTCTTCTGTGAGACCCCCAGCAACCCCCTCTGCAAGACCCTCGATATCCAGTGGATGGCCCAGCTGTGCAAGCGCAAGGGTGTCCTGTTCGTGGTGGACAACACCTTTGCGACGCCCTATCACACCAAGCCCCTTCACCTGGGCGCCGACCTGGTGGTCCACAGTGCCACCAAGGCCCTGGGGGGGCACAACGACCTCATGGCCGGTGCCATCGCGGGGAGCAAGGACGATTACGAAAAGCTTTGGTTCAGCCGTCAGGCCTTCGGGACGACCCTGGATCCCCATTCGGCCTCCCTGCTGGAACGGGGTCTGAAGACACTCGACCTCCGTGCCGCGAAGATGGCGGACAACGCTATGGCCATGGCGCGGTTTCTTTCCAAGCACAAGGCCATCTCGAACCTCTGTTATCCGGGTTTGAAGACCGACAAGTCCTACAACGTCTCGAAAAAGCAGATGAGGAACGGGTTCGGGGGGA
>CAZGWJ010000082.1:0-11911 GCA_964529445.1 uncultured bacterium | reverse complement strand
AGAAACCGGCATACCGATAACGGCGGGTGAGCGCGTAACCCAGTCCGAAGGCCGCCAAACCCGCCAGCGCCCAGGACATCACGACGCCGAGGTTGTAGGCCACTGGAGTCTCCGTGCCGGTCAGCTTGGCGAGCACGGAAACGATGAAATAACCGAAGTAGTAGTAGGAGACGCTCCCTCCCGAAAGCCAGGGATCATTGGGCGGCATCGAGGTCGAGGAATGGATGCCGTTGATCATGGCCATATCCATCGGCTTCTCGGTGCCCACGATGTCCGGGGTACGCATCTTGTAGGCTCCCGCCACGACCATGGCCGTCAGGAAGAAAACCTCGGCCACCAGGATGTATCCCGCGCGGGTCCTGAAGAAGTCGACGATCGAGTTCCAGGTCCGCGAGAGCAGGAAAGCCGACGCCGTGAAAAGAAGCACCATGGCGAAATAGGGAACGGCCTGGTTGTAGCCCATGTGCCCCATCAGCCACGCGAAATACCCCGTGAACAGGATGCCCAGGGGTTTCGAGAACGCGTACCCCTTGTCGGGCAGGTGTTTGAACGTCAGGAACGAGAGCGGCAGGGCCATGAGCCCCAGAAGGACCATCGTGAACCACCAGATGAACAAAGGAGCCATCGTCGCCAACCTCCGTTAATGGGATGCTTAGGACACGGACTTCATTGAACGACCGCCCCGCTCGGCACCGCAGGAAGCGCGCCAGGGGGATTGTAATAGACCTCCACGCCGGGATTCCTGTAGACGAGCGGCAACCAGCCCTCGAACTTGGCCAGTCCGTCCGCCGAGAAGGATTTCCGGTGATCCAGTTTCCCCCGTTCCAGGGGCCCTACCATGACGAGCCGGACCCCGAAGGCGTCCATCAGCCGCTTGGCGTGGTCCCGGTCCGTGGTGTTAAAGATGGACTCGGTGGCCTGGTATCTCTGCGTGATGTCCTGGGACATGCCCGGCAGGTGCCCCACCCATTCCCGCACGTGACCATCCCAGCCCATGAGGGCCGGTATGCCCGTGAAGATGGAATAGCGGGAACCCCACGAATTGTAGCCGATGCCCACGGTCTCCACCAGGCAAGGCTGGCCGGGGACGCGTTCGTTCAGGAACCGGATGGCGGCCGCATCGGCGGGATTGGTTTTCTTGATGTACGCCAGTCCGTTCAGAGTGGGCGATTCGGCGTATCCCATCCTCGCCGCCCGCCAGGCGGGCAGGAACCCGTGACACTTGCGCCAGGACCCGGCCAACGGATAGACGGCGACCAAGGCCAGGAGGAGGATGAAAAGCGCCTTCCAGGAGAACGCGGCCGTGACACGACCGAGGTCCCGTCGCTCGCCGACCACCGTGGCGACGGACCAGATCACGAGACCAGCCAGGACGGCGGAAAGAAGGATGCCGGCCGAGAAGGCGGATGCGGCGCGGTCAAGGGCGCCCTGAAAACCCGACGGGGAAAGTGGCAGGACCGCCAGGAGCGGCCAGACGCCCAGGAGAACCGCGACCGCGATGACCAGGGGCCTGGGCGCCTCATCCCTCAGCCACCAGGCGCCGGCCGCGATGAGCACCAGGTCGAGCCAGTAAACGACGTCATTGCGGAGAACGACCTTGAATTCGGAGGTCAAGGCCGCGATCCCCGCGAGGACGAACAGCCAGGAGACCGCCATCAGCACCTTCCGGGGTGACGGGCCCTCGGATCTCACGGCGGCCGAGAGCATCCGGCGCCCGAAATCCAGGACTCGGGGAAGGAGAGCACCGGTCGCCACCGCGGCCAGTTCCCAGGCCACGATGCCGAACTTGAAGAGCGAGTTGTTGCGCATCCAGTCGCCCCCCAGGTATTCGCGCATCACGAAGACCTCCAGCGCCGCCGTGATGAGGAAGACCATGGAGGTGAGGAGATAGGCGAAGGAAAGTCGCCGGTCGGATTTGAAGGTCTTCACCGCCAGACCGATGAAGAAGAAGGCGGTGAGCCACAAAACCGCGTGGAGGGCCAGCCCGAGACTGAAGGGATGGTCGTCGAAGATCTCGACCGTGCGCGTGGCATACAAACCCAGCCAGGCCAGGAGAGCCACGGCACCGGCACCCGTCAGGGCCAGGCTACGGGTGAACCAAGCCGCCGCGAAAAGGCCGAAGGTCAAGGTGGCCGCGGCATAGGCCAGGGGCAGACGACCCGCCGGTTGGGAGAAATGGAGGAGGGACGCGCCCGCCACGGCCAGGAGGATGCCCGCCCCGAAAACCAGGGAGGCTGCGACCGGCCCGCGGGGGGCGACCAGCACGCGCAGGGACATCGCCCACCGATCGAGAATCTCCAGGGGGTCGAAGGAAGAAGCGCGCTTGCGCGCGGGACGCTTCGCGGCCCTCGCCGCCCGGACCGTCCCGATCCAGCGCAACAAGGCGTCGCCGTAGACCGGCAGGAAACCCAGCAAGAGGACGGTCAGGAAGACTCCGTAAATGGTGAGGTAGTTCCCCAGGGCCGTGCGGAGCTTCGGATTGACCCACAGGACCTCGTTCTGCTGGGGGGCGAACCCGATGAATCGGGGCAGCCACAACAGGACGGCGGCGGCGACCACGCCGGCCACCACCCCGGACACCGCCAGCAGGCGCAGGGTCAGGGGACGTGTGGAGCGGGTGAGATACAGCCACACGAACGCGGCGGCAAGGCCCAGCAGGAGGAACGCGGCGAACCACTTCGTCTCGGCGCCGAGCACGAGCGGGTCGATCCCCTTCAGGGCGAGGGAGAACCAATTCAGGAGAAGAAGGGCACCGGTCACCGAGAACAGGAAACGGGGGGCGGCATCGAGAAGAATTTTCTCCCGGACGGGTTGCAGGTGCTTGATCAGGAGGGCCAGGACGAGAAGGACCATCCAGGGCGGAAGTTCCCATGTGTTGAAGAAGGTGAGGGATCCGACCAGAAGGGCTAGCAGGCCGAACAACGGCCAGTCCGTCCGGAATGTCAGCGGCGTCTTTGCCATGAACCAGGAACCGATGACCGCCACCAGCAACAAGGCGAAGGGCTGGGCCAGGGTGTGGGCATGCATGTCCGCGAACAGAACGGAGAAGTACGGGAATTCATTGATGGAATTCGGGATGACGCGCGAAGGCCCCCAGTAATCGAAGGTGAAGGAGGTCAGGGGCCTCAAGCTTCCCCTCAGGATGCATTCCTGCAGGACCTTCAGGTACTGTTTCGCGCCGGCGAGATTGCCGGCGGCGGCGCACAGGAAACCCGCCACCCAGCCGGAAAGCAGCCGCCCGGAGAGGGCCACCGCGATCCCGAAGGCGCCCGCGAAGATGCTGGCGAAAAGCGTGATGACCGCCAGGTTATAGGTGACGGCCGGCACCAGGCCCAGCGTCTTCGTCAACACGCCCATCATCAGGTGACCCAGGTAGAAGCTGTACCCGATGGGAAGCCCCGCCATCCACTGGTTCTGGGGAGGGAACGAATCCCCCCGCACGACGGAAGCCAGGAAGCCGAAGTCCATTCCGGCTTCGCCGCCCCCGCTGTACCCTTCCCCGCCCGGATCATGGATGTGCGGATTGTGGATGCGGACCAGGGTGAAGAGCGCGAAAGCCAGGATGAACGCCCCCTCCTGGATGCTCCAGGAGCGGCCCCACCTCCTCCATGCTTCCGAGAGACGGGTTTTGTCCTTCATCGCCAGGGCGACGGTCCCGGCGGCGAGCAGGATCAGCCAGATCCAGCAATTGGCCTGGGTGAATTTGAGGATCCGGTAGGAACCCGAGGCCCAGACCGCCCAAGTGAAGACGATCATGCCCAGGAACTTGCTCAAGGAATAGGCCCCTTCCCCCATGGGAGCCAGGATCCGAAGGGTCAGGGGCAGGGCCAGCCACCCCAACACCATCAGAAGGAGCAGCCAGGAGAACCAGGCGCGCAACTGGTACGGTAACGACTCGGTGGAATCGGGGGGCAAGGCGGCTGTGTCCGGAACGACGACCGGATCCGCGGAGAGCTTCTTCAAGGCCTCCATCGTGGCGGGACCCGGCAGGCCGGGAACCGTCCGGGGCGCCTCGACCGCAGGCGCCGACGCCGTGGGGGGCGGGGGAGTCCCCGTCGGTTTCAATGCGCCTGCCGCGACGGGGGACTTCCGTTCGGATCTTCCCTGCTTTTCCGGGGTTGCGGCAGGAACGACGGTCGACGGAGCCGTCGAGGCGCCCATCAACCGGGCCCAAAGGCCCTCCTTCTCCAGCTTGGCTCGATGCCGGGCGATGAAGTCGTCCACGTTGCCCGGCAGCACCTGCCTCATCTCTCCGCGGCGGACCCCGCGCACGTAATCGTCGGTCGAAAGCAGTTCGAGGATCCGTTCGCGGGGGACGTCCTCCACCTTCTTGAAGACGTACACGCGCGGGTGGTCATAGACCGAGAAGGACTCCTCCGCCATGTCGTCGGGGTGGACCCATCCGAAGAGACGGGGGAAATTGTTGATCTCCGCCACCATCTTGTAGCCCAGAAGCCCCGTCCACAGGGCACGATAGTAGCGGGAGGTCACGGGATACTTGTTGAAACCCTTCGGGCGGAATTCCGGCGAGGAATCCGTGAGGGTGTACCAGAGCTTCTTGGAAGCGATGGAGATGTACTGCCCGCGTTCCAGCAGATCGGCGTAATTGTTCTTCTTGACGGGGGTGTCGTCCGTGGGATGGCCGAACATCTCGTAGACCGGGATATCCTCCTGCCGGTAGTTGTGGGGTCCCATGGAACGGGTGACCCTCGGGTCCATCCAGGGTTCGATGCCCGTGGGAAGCCCGTCATCCCAATGCTCCTTGAGGATGGTGGAACCCTCGGGGATGTTCTTGAACATCCACACCGAAGCCTCGATCCAGGGATGGGGGTTGCGGTACACGGCCATGTAGGCGGTGGCGTAGAAGAAGGTGGACCCCAGCACCAGTGCCGCCAGGACGGCCCCCAGGACCCGGGCGGACGCCCAGCGTCGCGAAAGCCAGGCGGTCAGGTCCATGAGCAGCCGCGCCGCGAAGATGCAGAAGAAGGGGATGAGGGGGATCATGTAGCGGACGAACTTGGTGTTCCAATGCCCGATGAAACCGAAATAAGGGATGAACCAGGCGAGGAGCAGGAGATCCGGCCACTCGAAGCGGAAGGAGCGACCTTTCAGGAAAGGCACCGGCAAAAGGCCCGCGCCCTTGACCGGCCTCGCGAGACGCCACCCGAATCGCAGGAGGACCCAGGCCATCCCGGCCACGGCCATGATGCCGAGCGGCCACCAGAGCTCGACAT
Source organism: uncultured bacterium (assembly GCA_964529445.1). Taxonomy (GTDB): domain Bacteria; phylum Oederibacteriota; class Muellerivitia; order Muellerivitales; family Muellerivitaceae; genus CAZGWJ01. The sequence continues at coordinate 6,677 of CAZGWJ010000082.1, read as the reverse complement.
GCATGAGGTTTTGCAGGTGGAAGAGGTAGCGGGGCGTATCCTTGAACTGGTGAACGTAACAGGCATCGGAGATGGAGACGACCCCCCACTCGTACTGCTGGGAATGCATGAAGCCCTGGTTGTCCACGAGGGACCAGGGGGAGAGGGCGCAGAAAAGGAGGAAGGAAAGGCCCAGCGCCCCGCCCACCTTGGTCCATTCGGCCATCTGTCCACGAAGGGCCTTGAAATTCGCAAGACCGTAGGCGAAAAACAGGAGCCCCGCGGCGGCCAGGACGACGAAAAGCACGGTCCACACGACGGGCCCCGTGGCGGGATCGCGAACGTAGAGGTCGCGAATGATGCCGCGTAGCTTCATCCCCGCGAAGAGGAACCCCGCCGGGACAGCGACCAGGAGAAGTCCCGCCGCCAGGGAGGTCAATTCGACGTTGCCGGAATTCCGGCGATCCTCCGCCTGCCAGGCCGCGGCTGGCCGCTTGGCCATCCTCACCAGATGGGCCGCCACGAGCATGAGGACATAGAACATGGCGCTGGTCTTGGCCGCCATGGCCAGGCCGAAGCAGGCGCCTGCGATCAGGTAGGACTTCCAGGTCCCCTTCTCCAGGACGGAAGCGCTGGTGTAGGCCATCGCGACGACCATGAAGGTGATGAAGGATTCGGTCACGCAATAATGCGCGTATTGGATGCTCACCACGGCACCCGCGAAAGCGCCGGCCGCCACCAGGGCCATGGGGGTGTTCTGGTAGATCCGCTTCACCAGAAGATAGATGCCACCGATGGTGAGGGTCGAAAAGAGCGCCGACCACCAGCGGCCGATCACCATCATGTACTTGTAGTCGATGAAATGGGGCCCCGGATTGGGCTGGGCGGCCAGGAAGACCCAGGCGGTGAGGGCCAGGAGCGTGAAACGGCCGACCCGGGAGATCCAGGCCCACCAGGAAAGACCGGCGAAGAGAATGAAGGTGAACGCCATGAGACCGAAAACGCGGGCGAAGGCGTCCCAGGGAAGGACCATGGGAAGGGCCCCACAGAGGAACGTGATGCCCGCGGCCGAATAGAAGGGCTTCCCGAACCAGTCGGTTTCCAGGTAACGCGCCACGGCCAGCGACGCCCCGAAGGCCGCCGCCGAGACGAAGAGGAGGCAGGCGATCTTGGAACGGATGGGGTCCAGGTTCCTGAACCAGATGTTGAAGACCGGGAACAGGTCGAGGAAGACGAGCGCCGCGAAAACCACCACGGCCGTCCCGACGACCGGGACCTTCCAGGCCTCCTTCCGGGCCAGCCAGAAGAGGGTCCCGAGAAGAAGAGCCAGCGTCACCCACCACAGGCCCACCACGGTATTGTTGACGCGTCCACCGGTGACGAAGGTGAAGAACTTCGGAACCGAAACGGCCTCGGCGGTGGCGCGATAAAGATAGACCGGCAATTGGCCGTAGGCGAAGAACCGGACCCGGAACCCGTCCGCCTTTTGGATACCAGCGGTCTGGCCCAGGATGTTCCGCTCGTCGGGATGGAACGAGTGGTAGAGGTCCCAGTTGAGGTTGTAGAAGCGGAAAACCCCGCCGACGAGCATGAAAGCCAGGATGGCCCATAGGGCCCAGGAGGCCTTCGGACGCATCATCTTCTTCGGTTCCTTCGAGGTGGCTCTCTTCAAAAAGGACCTTCCCCACGACAGGTTCGAACGAAAGGACAACCCATAACAGAGAATCATCCGGCCGGATTATTCGAGGAAATCGCGCAAAAAGTGAGGCATAGTATAACGCGTTTTCTTATGGGCGCAATACGGAACGAACCCGGAAGAGGCCTTATTTTAAGCGTTTCCGGCCTGCCACTGGCGGGATCGCGCAGCGCCCCGTTTCAACGGCAGAAGATGCGGTATTCGCCGATGTTGAGGTTGTTGACGAAGACCTTGAACGTGTAGGCGCCCGCCTTGGGAAAGACGACGCGCCAGGAAGTCATCAGGTCGTGCATCGGTGTCTCCCCGAAGACGATCCTCTTGGGGCGGTTCTCGACGACGGCAACCCCCGCCTCGTCGGTCAGGGAGATGTCCACCTGGTATTCCCCACCTTTGTCATGGAAGAAGCGGGCGAACGTGGCGAATTCGGTGCCGAAGGGATAGCCCGGGGGCCGGAAACCCTGGAAGACGTTTGCAAGGTCGTAGTTCTTGCTGATGACGTCCTGCTGGATGCGCTGGCAGCACAGGAAAGCCGCCAGTTTCGGGATGTTCATGCCGTTGGAGTCCATGTGTTCAGTCCTTGTCCTCGATTCGCCCAATGCAATTCCGTAGCGTATCCGAGAAATGGATGATGCCATCCCCGCTCACCACAAGAGCGACCGGTCGCCAGCGGGATGACAATCCGCCATCCGGTTTCCATTGCCGCACAAAGACACCCGCAGGATCGTATTTCAGGACGCAACCGGCGGACTCGTCCGCCAGATAAACGTCCCCGGACTCGCCAACCGCGATGTCGGCTATCCCTTTCATGCGCCGGTCGTCATACCACGCCCTCTTGAAGCGCCCCTGGATGTCGAACTCCTGGATGCGAACGTTGCCGGCATCCACGACGTAGACCGTATCCCCGGTGGGATTCACCGCGATCCCCCGCGGTCCGATGAATCGGCCGTTCGCCGTGCCCGACCCGCCCCATTCGAACAGGACCCGCCCTTCCCGGTCGTACTTGATAACCTTGTCCAGGAATCCGTCCACGACGTAAAGGTCCCTCTGCGGTTCGACCGCCAAGGCCACCGGTTTTGAATACTCCCCCCTGTTTTTACCGGGTCCCCCAATCTGCCGCTTGACCGCGCCGCCGAGATCGACCTCGAACACGCGGATATTCTCGGTGTCGACGACAAAGACTTCTCCACCACGTGACACCGCCACATCGGACGGTACACCCGGCGGAGTCGGATTCCCGGCATTGATCGGCAACCGCTTGGTGCCAACCCTGCCCGGCACGGTCTGTCCCCGGTTGGTCAGGTCCACCCTCTCGCCGATCCCCTGGGAATAGGAGGCCTCGGCGCCCGTGGTCTTTGCATCTTCCTTACCAAAGGATACGCTCCGCGCCCCCGGGTTGTATTGTTTGATGGGGATGATCGTTTGAGTTCGCCCGCCAGAACCCAGGATCTGAAGCCTTTGGTTTTTCGAATCCGCCACAAACAGGCAACCTCGGGCAAAAGCGATACCCAGGGGTTGTTTGAATTCCCCCGGTTTGTTCCCCTTCTTTCCATATTGGACAAAGGACAACCCGTTTGACGGCGCTTGCTCTCCGAAAGAAGGGATGGAGAGCGCCAGCAGACTCAAAATCAATGTCAGCTTCCAGTTCATAATCCCCTCGCCGCGGATCAGCGTTTGGATGTACGTCCAGACAGCTTCATCCGCCCGTCCGCGGATGAGTCCTGGTCATCCGGACTGACCGGAAGCCGGAACAACCAGCGGAAAAAAGTATACAGGCTCATGGCCAGGACCACGAAACCGTCCCAGAAGGTGGCCCCATGACGGTAGAAGGGGATTCGGATGGGGAAGGTGTTGTCCACCCTCCATCCCTGCCGGGCCGTCAGGAGAGCGATCTCCTGGGCGCAGGAATAGCGGCTTCCCGTGTAATACCTCAACAAGCCGGGGATCACCTTCACCTTCATGAGACGGAACCCGCATTCCACGTCGTGGTAGCACACCCCGGAGAGGACCGAGTTCACCCGGGTGAGGAACCGGTTTCCCCAGATCTTGTAGCGCGGGTAGTTCGTGAAATCCCTTCGCATCAAGGCCACGTCGAAGCCGCCGTTCAGCATGTGCTTCAAGGCCTTCGGCACGTATTCGGGCTCGTGCTGGCCGTCGGTGTCCATCATCACCACGATATCGTCGTCCCTGACGATCCCCTTCCCTTCCAGGTGAAGAACGAAACGGAACCCGGCCTTGAGGGCCCCCGCCATGCCCCGATTCCGGGGCAGATCCAGCAGGAAGAAGTTCTTCCTACCGCGGGCGAAGGTTTTCAGGATGGACAGGGAGGAATCCCGCGACGCGTCGTTGACGCACACCATGAGGTCCACTTGACGGCCTACGCGCCGGAGGACATCCTTGAGGACTCGCTCCTCATTGTAGACGGGCAACAGGGCGATGAGACGGGGTCTCACTTTCGCTTCCCGGGACCGCTGTGAACCCTATGCATGCCCGCCCTTTCCCGCGGGGCTTGCCCCGCAGATAGAAGGTAGAAGATAGAAAATTAGAAGGTTATGGACGGAAGCGCAAGAAGCATCTTCCGGCCGTCACGCCGACTCCCGGTTCAGGACCCAATTTCGGACGAAATCCCATCCCTGCCGGAAGAGGGTCACGACATCGCCGAAGCTCCTGCATTTTGCGAGGCGCCCCGCCATGTAGGAGGGACGCAGATAGAAGGCGCGGTAGGCGCGCGACCGCTCCCGGGAAAGCTCCTCCAGGGTCAGCGTGGGCAGTTCGAGGATGGGCTGGTTCAGCTCGTAACGGGCATAATCGCCCCGTATGAGCCAACCCTCCCTTTTCGCCGTTTCCTCCAGTTCGGTCTTCGGGAAAGGGATGGCGCAATAGAACTGCGCGTAATCCGGATCGAGCCGTTTGATGTAATCGACCGTGTTCCGGATGCTTCGGACGCTCTCGCCCGGAAGCCCCAGAATGACGTGGGCCAACACCTCGATACCGGCCTCCTTCGTCAGCCGGACCGCTTCCTCGGCTTGGGCCGCGGTGGCGCCCTTCCGGATGTTCCTCAGGATCGCGTCGTCCCCGGACTCGATCCCGTAGGATATGCCGATGCAGTTGGCCTCTTTCATGGCCGCGAGCATCTCCCGGTCGACGCGGTCCACGCGCCCGTTGGCCATCCATCGAATCCGTTTCTCGAGACCCCGCCGCCGGATCTCGGCGCAAACGCCCAGCACGAAATCCCGGTCGATGTTGAAGGTGTCGGACCACATGGTGAAATTGCGCAAGCCGTGTTTCTCGACGCATTGCTGGATCTCGTCCACCACGTTGGCGGGGGAACGCAGGCGGACCTTGCGCCCGTAATACTGGTGGGCCGTGCAATAGATGCAGGCGTGGGGGCATCCCCGGCTGGAGACCACCAGGGTATAGGGCTCGTTGAGGACGGGCAGCGTGTAACGATCGTTGTCGATGAGGTGGCGGGCCGGGAAAGGCAGGGCATCGAGGTCCTCGTTGAAGGGCCGGTCCGGGTTGTGGACGACGCCCCCGGGCCCCTTGAAGGACAGGCCCCGCACGCCGGAAAGGTCCCCTCCCCGCGCCAGGATATCGGCCAGTTCCCTCACGGTGAGTTCCGGTTCGCGCCTCACGACCGAATCCAGGGCCGAGGCGGCGAGCGTCTCCTCCGGCAGGGAGGTCACGTGATTGCCGATGGCCGTGAGATGGACCGGAATGCGCCGTTTCAAGGCATCTGCAACCTGAAGATCCCCTGCCGAGGTGGCGGTGGCCACGTTCAGAAGGATGAGACCGGGGCGGTATGCCTCGGCCTCCGACAGGAGCGACTCCAGTCCCAGTTCCTGGGCCACGCAATCGATGATCCGGACCTCATGCCCGCCCGCCTCGAGCGTTCCCGCGGTCAGAGGGAGGGAGATGGGGACCATGACGTACTGGAAGGAGTTGAGACGCTGTTCGCAGCGGCCCTCCCTCACGTACTTCAACCCGGATACTCCGGGCGGGTTGACGAGCAGTATCTTCATGGATCGACCGAGTACCTTTCACAGAACCTACGGAAGACTCTAAGTCCGTATGGATGTTAAAGCAATATCCGTATCCATCCGGCGCTCTCCGCGCCTTCACACCTTCAAACTATTCACACGTTTCACACAAGGATGTCCGTTTCGCGCCTTTCGAAACTTTCACACATTTCGCCCAAGATTCATGCTCGTCAGGGTTTCGCCTTCCAGCAGGCGGCCTTCCACCCGGTTTCCACTTCGGTCAAGGTCTGGGTCTCCACGCGACACCGCTCCTCCGCCAGCGGACAACGCGCATGGAAGGGGCAACCGGGAGGTGGCGCCAGCGGGCTCGGAGGATCGCCCTTCACCGTGACCTTCCCCTCGCGCCCCGCCTCCAGCAAGGCACGCGTGTAGGGATGCCTCGGGTTCTCGAGAATCCGGGCCGTTTCCCCCTCCTCGACGACGCGCCCGAGGTACATGACCAGCACCCTCCGGCTCAGGTATCCCACGACGGCCAGGTCGTGGGAGATGAAGAGATAGGCCAGGTTCCGCTCGCGGTTGAGCCGCAAAAGAAGGTTCAGGATGGAAGCCTGCACCGACACGTCCAGGGAGGAAACCGGCTCGTCGAGAACCACCAGTTTCGGATCGAGGATCAGCGCGCGGGCCAAACCGATGCGCTGCCTCTGCCCGCCGGAAAACTCGTGGGGATGCTTCCCCATCGAGGATGCATCCAACCCCACCTCCCCCAGGATATCGACCGCGGCCGCGCGGCGGAATTCCGCGTCGCCCAGGCCGTGCGCCTCCAGCGGTTCGACCAGGCAATCCCCGACGGCCTGTCGCGGATCGAGCGAAGCGAAGGGATTCTGGAAGACCATCTGATAGAACTGCCGACGGGAACGGATCCGGTCGGGAGCCATCCCGGCGAGATCGTCCCCGTCCCATCGGACCTGCCCGGCGTCCACGGTATGAAGGCCCAGGAGACAGCGGGCCAGCGTGCTCTTGCCGCA